>CAZPJC010000012.1:22141-31295 GCA_964586645.1 uncultured Schumannella sp. | reverse complement strand
CCGCGGGTTCGGGCGCCGCCGGGTGCTCCGCCACCGGGACCGACGGCGGGGTCACCGGGATGGGCGAGGTGTACGACGAGACCTGGGCCGCGAGGGCGTCGGCGAGCGCATCGTCGTCGAAGGCGGGCTGCTCCGCGTCGGCCGCGGGCGGTGTGTACGACGACCGGCGGACTCCCGACGGCACGTAGGCCTCGGGGTCGTCCCCCGGCCCTGCGTTGCCCGGTGGTACGTCGGTCATGTGTCGGATTCTAGGCGGGAGGGGCCGGACGGGCGTCGCGACGAGCCGTAACCAGCACTCCCAGCCCGATGAGGACCATCGCGAATCCGGCCCAGCCGACGACCGACAGCCGCTCTCCGACGAGGAGCACGGCGAGCACCGTCGCGACGACCGGCTCGAGCAGGGTGATCGTCGTCGCCGTCGAGCTGCGGACCGAGCGCAGGCCGATCCCGAACAGGATGTAGGCGATGAGCATCGGACCGAGGGCGAGATACGCCGTCAGCCCGATCGATGTCGCCGACCTCAGCAGCGGGCCGCCGAGCACGGCGAGCAGGACGAGCAGCGGGAGTGCGCCGAAGCCGAACATCCCGCCCATCACCCCGCGCGAGGGGTGCCCGCTCCGGATCGCCCGCGACGAGGCGTAGGTGTAGAGCGCGTAGGCGAGCCCGGCGAGCAGTCCGAGCCCGACGCCGAGGACGGCGAGCGCAGGTGAGGCGCCGGCATCCCCGCCCTCCTCCCGGCCCAGGGCGAGCACCAGGATGCCGAGCACCGCGAGCGCCGTCGAGACGAGCCAGCGCCCCGAGAGCCGCGCCCGTTCCCCGACCCACTCGAGGAGCGCGGTGAAGACCGGCCCGGAGCCGAGGGCGACGACGTTCCCGACCGCGACGCCGACGAGGTCCATCCCGGAGTAGAAGGCGAGTGGATAGACGACGACGCCGACCGCGCCGAGGGCCAGCCAGCGACGCGCGACGGGATCGCGGAGCACGCCGCGCGAGAGGCGCGGGGCGGTGAGCAGCAGCAGGAGGCCGCCGATCCCCATCGTCGCCGCCCCGATCGCGAGCGGGCTCACGTCGTCGGGAAGGAAGGTCGCGGTCACACCGGTCGTTCCCCACAGGACACTCGCGACCACCAGCGCGACGATTCCCGAGATGCGCGCGCCGGTCATCCCCCGACCATATCCAGGCCGCCGAACGTCAGGGTTCCGCCCGGATCCCCGGGCGCGGCGTGAGGATTCCGTGAGGATCCGGATCGTCCGCCGTGACCGGGCGTTCACTCGATCGAATCGTTCGAATCGAAGGAGAACGCACCGTGCTCGACGTCGTGTTCATCGTCGGCATCCTCGCGCTCGTCGCGCTGGTCGCCGCTGTCGGCAAGGGGGTGGAGCGCCTGTGATCGCCATCTTCGAGATCATCGCCGCCGTCCTCGCGCTCGCCGCCGTGGCCTTCCTGGTCACCGCCCTGCTGAAGCCGGAGAGGTTCTGACATGGACTGGCTCTTCTTCGTCGCGCAGCTCGCGACCCTGCTCGTCGCCCTCGCGATCGTGCACCGCCCGCTCGGCGACTACCTCGCCCGCACGTACACCTCGACCAAGCACCTCAAGGTCGAACGCGGCTTCTACCGCGTCATCGGGGTCGACGGCTCCTCCGAGCAGAGCTGGAGCGCCTACCTGCGCTCGGTGCTGGTCTTCTCCCTCCTCGGGATCCTCGCCGTGTACGCCCTCCAGCGCCTGCAGGAGTTCCTGCCCGCCTCGCTCGGCTTCCCCGGAGCGAGCGAGCACCTCGCGTTCAACACGGCGATCTCGTTCGTGACCAACACGAACTGGCAGTCGTACTCCCCCGACCTGACCTTCGGCTACACCGTGCAGCTCGTCGGGCTCGCCGTGCAGAACTTCCTCTCCGCGGCGGTCGGCATCGCCGTCGCGGTCGCGCTCATCCGCGGTCTCGCCGCGCGCCGCTCGGGCACGATCGGCAACTTCTGGGTCGACCTGACCCGCGGGACGGTGCGTCTGCTGCTCCCGCTGTCCGTCCTCGCCGCCCTCGTCCTCCTCGCCGGAGGCGTCATCCAGAACCTCGCCGGGTTCCAGGAGGTGACGACGCTCGCCGGCGGAACGCAGAGCATCCCCGGTGGACCCGTGGCGAGTCAGGAGGCGATCAAGCTCATCGGCACGAACGGCGGCGGCTTCTTCAACGCGAACTCCGCGCACCCGTTCGAGAACCCGACGGCCTGGACGAGCCTGTTCGAGATCTTCCTGTTCCTGCTGATCCCGTTCTCGCTTCCCGCGGCGTTCGGCCGGATGGTGGGCGACCTGCGTCAGGGCTACGCCATCGTCGCGACGATGGGCATCCTCTACGTCGCCTCGGTGACCGTGATGACCGCGTTCGAACTGCAGGGCGCCGGGACGGCCCCCGAGCTCGCCGGCGGCGCCCTGGAGGGCAAGGAGGTGCGCTTCGGCATCCCCGGCTCGACCCTCTACGCGGGGTCGACGACGCTCACCTCGACGGGGTCGGTCAACTCGATGCACGACTCCTACACGGCGGGCGGTGGCGGCACGGCCCTGGTCAACATGATGCTCGGCGAGACCGCGCCCGGCGGGGTGGGGTCGGGCCTCTACGGGATGCTCGTGCTCGCGATCGTCGCCGTCTTCGTGGCGGGCCTCATGGTCGGGCGCACGCCCGAGTACCTCGGCAAGAAGATCGGGCCGCGCGAGATCAAGCTCGTGTCGCTCTACATCCTGGCGACCCCGGTGCTCGTGCTGCTCGGGACGGCGCTGTCGTTCGCGATCCCCGCGGTGCGCGCCGATGTCGAGAGCACGTCGATCTGGAACCCCGGCCTGCACGGCTTCAGCGAAGTGCTCTACGCCTTCACCTCGGCGGCGAACAACAACGGCTCGGCCTTCGCCGGGCTCACCGCGAACACGCCGTGGTTCAACACCGCGCTCGGCGTCGCGATGCTGCTCGGCCGGTTCCTGCCGATCGTGTTCGTGCTCGCCCTCGCCGGGTCGCTGGCCGCTCAGGACCGCCTGCCGGTCACCGCGGGCACCCTGCCCACCCATCGGCCGCAGTTCGTCGGCCTCCACCTCGGTGCGGTGCTCATCGTGTCCGCACTCACCTACTTCCCGGTTCTCGCCCTCGGGCCCCTCGCAGAAGGACTGTCATGACCACCCTCACCCCGTCGAAGGTCGCGCCCGCGTTCTCGGCGCGGCAGCTGCTCGCGGCGCTGCCCGGCGCGCTGCGGAAACTCGACCCGCGGCAGATGTGGCGCAACCCCGTCATGCTGCTCGTCGAGGTCGGCGCCGCGCTCACCACGGCGATCGCGATCGCCGAGCCCTTCGTCGGCGGCTCCGGCGGCCTCGCGCCGAGCTTCACGGCGGGCATCGCGATCTGGCTCTGGATCACCGTGATCTTCGCGAACCTCGCGGAGTCGGTCGCCGAGGGCCGGGGTAAGGCGCAGGCGGCGACCCTCCGGGCGACCCGCACGAGCACTCCCGCCCACCGGCTCGTCGGCTACGTCGACGGGTCGGACGGCACCACCGCGACGGCGGACGAGATCTCCTCGGCCGACCTGAGGCTCGGGGATGTCGTCGTGGTGACCGCCGGCGAGATCATCCCGGGCGACGGCGACATCGTCTGGGGCATCGCCTCGGTCGACGAGTCGGCGATCACCGGCGAGTCGGCCCCGGTCGTGCGCGAGCACGGCGGCGATCGCAGCGCCGTCACGGGCGGCACCCGCGTGCTCTCCGACCGCATCCTGGTGAAGATCACCTCGAAGCCCGGCGAGACCTTCGTGGACCGGATGATCCGTCTCGTCGAGGGCGCCGCGCGGCAGAAGACGCCGAACGAGATCGCCCTGAGCATCCTGCTCTCGAGTCTCACGATCGTCTTCCTGATCGTCGTGCTCACCCTCAACCCGATGTCGTCGTACGCCGGCGCTCCGACGAGCATCCCGGTGCTCGTCGCCCTGCTGGTCTGCCTGATCCCGACGACGATCGGGGCGCTGCTCTCCGCGATCGGCATCGCCGGCATGGACCGTCTCGTGCAGCGCAACGTGCTCGCGATGTCGGGTCGCGCCGTCGAGGCGGCGGGGGATGTCACCACTCTCCTGCTCGACAAGACCGGCACGATCACCTACGGCAACCGGCAGGCGACCGAGTTCCTGCCGTCGCCGGGCGTGACCGACGACGAGCTCCGCGACGTCGCGCGGTTGTCGTCGCTCGCCGATCCGACGCCCGAGGGCTCCTCGGTCGTCAAGCTGGCCGGCGGCGCCGTCGAACTGCCCCCGGGCGCCGTCGAGGTGCCGTTCACGGCGCAGACCCGGATGTCGGGACTCGACCTGCCCGACGGCCATCAGGTGCGCAAGGGCGCCGGATCGATGATCGCGGCATGGACCGGGCAGCAGCCCGCGGGCCTCGAGGAGATCGTCACCCGGGTCTCCGAGTCGGGGGGCACGCCCCTCGTCGTCGCGGAGAAGACCGGCGACACGGCCCGCGTCCTCGGCGTCGTCCACCTCAAGGACGTCGTCAAGCACGGGCTGCCCGCCCGCTTCGCCGAGCTGCGGGCGATGGGCATCCGCACCGTGATGATCACCGGGGACAACCCGCTCACCGCGAAGGCGATCGCCGCCGAGGCGGGGGTCGACGACTTCCTGGCCGAGGCGACGCCCGAGGACAAGATGGACCTCATCAGGCGCGAGCAGGCCGGCGGCCGGCTGGTGGCGATGACCGGCGACGGCACCAACGACGCGCCGGCGCTCGCCCAGGCGGATGTCGGGGTCGCGATGAACACGGGCACGGCCGCCGCGAAGGAGGCCGGCAACATGGTCGACCTCGACTCCGACCCGACCAAGCTCATCGACATCGTGCGCATCGGCAAGCAACTGCTGATCACCCGCGGCTCGCTGACGACCTTCTCGATCGCCAACGACCTCGCCAAGTACTTCGCGATCATCCCGGCGATGTTCGCGGGAGTGTTCCCGGGGCTGGCGGCGCTCAACATCATGCAGCTGCACTCGCCCGCCTCGGCGATCCTCAGCGCGATCATCTTCAACGCGCTCGTCATCGTCGCGCTCATCCCGCTCGCCCTGCGCGGCGTGACGTATCGCGCGGTCTCGGCGTCGAGGATCCTCAGTCGCAACCTGCTGATCTACGGCCTCGGCGGGATCGTCGCCCCCTTCATCGGCATCAAGCTCATCGACCTCGTCGTGAGCCTCATCCCCGGCTTCTAAGGAAGAACGCACATGCCTCGCACTCCCGCCCCGTTCCGGCGCCGCGTCACCGGACAGACCTGGACCGCCCTGCGGGCGCTCCTGATCCTCACCGTCGTGCTCGGCCTCGGCTACCCTCTCGTCGTGCTCGGTCTCGGGCAGCTGCTCCTCCCGGCGCAGGCGAACGGCTCGCTCGTGCGGGTCGACGACGAGATCGTCGGGTCGTCGCTGCTCGGACAGTCATTCGCCGACGCCGACGGCGACCCGCTGCCCGAGTGGTTCCAGCCCCGCCCGTCCGCCGCGGGCGACGGGTACGACGGCGCCGCGTCGAGCGGCTCCAACTACGGCCCCGAGAACGCCGACCTGATCGCCGCGATCGAGGAGCGCCGCGCCGCGATCGCCGAGTTCAACGGGGTGGACCCGCAGGACGTCCCCGCCGACGCGCTCACGGCATCCGCCTCCGGCCTCGACCCGCACATCTCCCCCGCCTACGCCCGGCTGCAGGTCGCCCGCGTCGCGGAGGCCCGCGGCCTCGACGAGGCCGACGTGCGCGACCTGGTCGAGCAGCACATCCAGGGCCGCGATCTCGGCTACCTCGGCGATCCGACGGTCAACGTGCTCGAGCTCAACGTCGCCCTGGCCGCACTCGGGGCAGACTGAGCACATGGCGAGAGGCCGGTTGCGCGTCCTGCTGGGCGCAGCCCCGGGCGTCGGCAAGACCTTCACGATGCTGGAGGAGGGCCGGCGCCTGAAGGCCGAGGGCAGGGATGTCGTCGTCGCGGTCGTGGAGCACCACGGCCGGGCGGCGACATCCGCGTTGCTCGACGGCCTCGAGGTGCTGCCCCGGCGCGTCGTCGACCATCGCGGCGTCGCCCTCGACGACCTCGACCTCGACGCCCTCCTCGCCCGGCATCCTCAGGTCGCGCTCGTCGACGAGCTCGCCCACACCAACGCCCCCGGCTCGCCGCACGCGAAGCGCTGGCAGGACGTCGCGGCGATCCTGGATGCCGGGATCGACGTCATCTCGACCGTCAACATCCAGCACATCGAGTCGCTCAACGACGTCGTCGAGGGCATCACCGGGATCGTGCAGCGCGAGACGATCCCGGATGCCGTGCTGCGCGACGCCGACCAGGTCGAACTCGTCGATCTCGCCCCGCAGGCGCTGCGCAACCGACTGTCGGAGGGGCTCGTCTATCCCGCCTCCCGCGTGGATGCCGCCCTCAGCAACTACTTCCGGCTCGGCAACCTCACCGCTCTGCGCGAGCTCGCCCTGCTCTGGCTCGCCGACGAGGTCGATTCGGCGCTGAAGAAGTACCGGGCCGAGCAGGGGATCTCGGCGCCGTGGGAGGCGCGTGAGCGCATCGTGGTCGCGCTCACCGGAGGTCCCGAGGGCGAGACCCTGCTCCGCCGCGGTGCGCGGATCGCCGCCCGGTCGAGCGGCGGGCAGTTGTTCGCGGTTCACGTCACGAGCCCCGACGGCCTCGCCGACCCCGATCCGACGATCCTCGCGGGTCAGCGCGCTCTCGTGGAGACGCTCGGCGGCACGTTCCACCAGGTCGTCTCCGAGCGCGTTCCGGAGGCGCTCGTCGAGTTCGCGAAGAGCGTCGACGGCACCCAGCTCGTGATCGGGGTGAGCCGCCGCGGCCGGCTGGAGGCGCTCCTCGGCGGCGCGGGCACCTCGGGAACCGTGATCCGGCTCTCCGGCGACATCGACGTGCACATCGTGTCCCACGCCCAGGCGGGCCGCCGGAAGCTGCCGTCGCTCGGCGCCGCGCTGTCGTGGCGACGGCGGCTCACCGGCTTCCTGGTCGCCGTCGGCGGCCTGCCGCTGCTCACCTGGGGGCTCTCCGCGCTCCGCAGCGAGGAGTCGATCACGAGCGACGTGCTGGCCTTCCAGCTGCTCGTCGTGGTGGTCGCGCTCGTCGGCGGCATCTGGCCGGCGCTCCTCGCCGCCGTCGCCGCCGGACTGCTGCTCGACTTCTTCTTCGTCGACCCCCTCTACACGATCACGATCGCCGAGCCCCTGCACCTCCTCGCGCTCGTCATCTTCGTCGTCGTCGCCGTGCTGGTCAGCGTCGTCGTCGACCAGGCCGCGCGCCGGCTGCGGTCGGCGACGCGCTCCGCGGCGGAGGCCGAGGTGCTCATCGCCGTCGCGGGCAGCGTCCTCGGCGGCGAGGACGCGGTCGAGGCGCTCGTCACCCGGCTGCGCGAGTCGTTCGGGATGACGAGCGTCATGCTGCGCGAGGGCGGCGAGATCCTCGCCGCGGCCCGCGACCCGGAACTCGCCGCCGACGACGATCAGGAGACGACGATCCCGGTCGGCCGGCACAGCAGCGTCTACCTGCGCGGCCGGGCGCTCACCCCGCAGGACCGGCGCATCCTCGGGGCGTTCGTCTCCCAGCTCGCGACAGCGCTCGAGCAGCGCCGCCTCCAGGACGAGGCCGAGGGTGCGCGGCCGCTCGCCGAAGCCGACAAGCTGCGCAGCGCCCTGCTCGCGGCCGTCGGACACGATCTGCGTCGCCCGCTCGCCGCGGCGACCGCGGCGGTGAGCTCCCTGCGGAGCAGCGACGTCGAACTCGGCGAATCGGATCGCGCCGAGCTGCTCGCCACGGCCGACGAGAGCCTCGCCGCCCTCGGCACCCTCGTCACCGACCTCCTCGACGTCAGCAGGCTCCAGGCGGGGGTCCTCGGAGTCTCACTGCGGGACGTCGCCCTCGACGACGTCGTCGGCGGCGCGATCGACGAGCTCGCCCTCTCGCCCGGCCAGATCGCCCTCGACCTCCACCCCGTGCAGGATGTCAGCGCCGATCCGGTGCTGCTGCAGCGCGTCGTCGTGAACCTGGTGTCGAACGCCCTGCGCTTCGCCCCGGCCGGCGCTCCCCCGCTCCTGACCACGAGCGAGCACGGCGCTCGCGTCCAGCTCCGCGTCGTCGACACGGGCCCCGGGATCCCGGCGGAGAGGCGAGAGGATGTCTTCGTGCCCTTCCAGCGTCTCGGCGACACCGACAACAGTGCGGGCGTCGGACTCGGGCTCGCCCTCTCCAAGGGTTTCGTCGAGGCGATGGGCGGCACCCTCGACGCCGAGGACACCCCCGGCGGCGGTCTCACCATGGTCGTCGAGCTGCCCGCGACGGGGCCGGCGACGGGGTCGGCGGCATGAAGGTGCTGATCGCGGACGACGACCCGCAGATCCTCCGTGCGCTGCGAATCACGCTGGGCGCCCGCGGCTACGACGTCACGATCGCGTCCGACGGCCGGGCCGCCCTCGACGCGGCGGCGCGGACGCACCCCGACCTCGTCGTGCTCGACCTCGGGATGCCCGGGCTGTCCGGCATCGAGGCCATTCAGGCCCTCCGCGGCTGGACCACCGTGCCGATCCTCGTCGTCTCGGGGCGCACCGAGTCGTGGGACAAGGTCGAAGCCCTCGACGCGGGTGCCGACGACTACGTCACGAAGCCGTTCGCCGCCGACGAGCTGCTCGCCCGCATCCGCGCCCTCACCCGCCGCCAGCCCGCCGCGACGGACGAGCCCGTCGTGACCTTCGGCGACGCCTCCGTCGATCTCTCGGCCCGCGTCGTCACCCGGGCCGGCGCGCCCGTGCGACTGACGCCGACGGAGTGGCGCCTGCTCGAGGTGCTGCTGCGGCATCCCGGGCGGCTCGTCACCCGCGAGACGCTGCTGACGGAGGTCTGGGGACCGCAGTACACGTCCGACACCGGCTACCTGCGGCTCTACCTCTCGCAGCTGCGCAAGAAGCTCGAGCCCGAGCCCTCCGCCCCGCGCTACCTGGTCACCGAATCCGGGATGGGGTATCGCTTCGTGCCCGACGCCGCCGAGCCCGCGAGGAATCCGGCAGGATCCGGCACCGGGGCGTAGAGCTTCCGTGCGGACCGGTGTCGGCGCCGGCGGCCGGACGCAGGCTCGTCCCATGGGATCGAGAACGGGTTCTCCGCCC
>CAZPJC010000012.1:11943-22041 GCA_964586645.1 uncultured Schumannella sp. | reverse complement strand
CGCCGGCGGCCGGACGCAGGCTCGTCCCATGGGATCGAGAACGGGTTCTCCGCCCATCGCGCGGATGGCACGCCGCCTCGTCGAACTCGTCGACCGGCCTCGACCCCGGCGACCGAACGGCCGACGGCCGGAGCCGGGTCGCGCGACTCGAGGACCACCTGCGGAGTCTCTGCCTCGCCGAGTCGGCTCACGCGCGAGGCCGCCTCTCCCTCGCCGAGTTCGCGCAGATCTGGGCGCGGGTGCATCGGGAGATCGGCAGGGAATCCGACGACCTCCGATCGCGTCAGCCCCGCCGAGCCCGGTGGCGTCGCGACAGCGCGGTCTGAACGAACAGGGTCGCGATGCCCGCGACGACGATCCCGAGCAGGTTGATCCCCAGCTGGATCGCCGACGCCGCCGCCTCGTCCCACGCGCCGACCGCGAGGGTCAGCGCGATCGTCGCCGCCGCCGGCACGGTCGTGATCGAGATGAACACGCCGACGAGCGCCGACGACTTCGCCGACGTCAGGGACAGGATGCCGGCGCACCCGGCGAGCAGCGCGATGATGAACGACCAGAGGTCGGGTTTGACGATGAAGTCGGTCTGCGCCCCGGTCGTCGCGAGCACCGGATCGATCGCGCCCGCGAGGTTCGCGATGCCCCAGGCCGCCCAGGCGACGACGATCGCGAGCGCGAAGCCCGCGCCGAGCGTCGTCACCGCGGGGGCGAGCAGCTGCGGGCGACGCCGGACGACGGCGACGCAGAGGGCCGAGAGCGGCGCGAACTCCGGGCCGACGACCATCGCCCCGATGATCAGGATCGGCTGGTCGAGGTAGCGCCCGGCGCCGGCGATCAGCGTCGCCAGCAGCAGGAAGGCGAGGAACGACCAGGAGAGCCGGGCGTCGTCGCGCGCGCGGTTCTCGACCTCGTCCCAGACGACCCCGTCCGACGGATGACCCGGGGAGCGCAGCTCGGCGCGCACCGCCGAGTCGCCGAGCACCTCGACGCCCTCGGTGATCGCGATCGATCCGGCCTCGACGACCCCGAGGTCACGCAGGGCGTCGAGAACCGGATTGGCGGCCTCCCGCGCGACGTCGAAGAGCACGAGGTCTCCCCCGCCGTGCACGGCCGCGCCGCGCACGAGCGCGAGGTTGGCGACGGCGGGGTCGCGGGCGACGCGCTCCACGACGGCGTCGCAGACGTGACCCGGCGCGGTGACCCGGACGTGCAGCATCGGTCAGCCGCCGACGTGGATGATCGGACGGTCGTCGGGGTCGGCATCCACTTCGCGCAGGATCTCGCGCACGACGGGCGCGGTGTCGCCGCGCCCGAGCAGCAGGTAGCGCATCAGATGGAAGACCGGGTTGCCCTCCGACCACTCGAAGTAGGCGTGCGGGCGCACGTCCGTCGCGTCGCGGATCGCGATGAGGATCGCCGCGATCGCGTTCGGCACCGCCGGGCTCCCGGCCCGCAGGACGCGGTGGCCGTCGACCTCGACGCCGTGGACGGCGATCACCTCGCGGAACTCCGACGGGTCGATGACCTCGATCTCCAGGAACAGGATGTCGGCGCGGCCCGGCACGGGGTTCATCCGCCGCTGCGACTTGCCCTTCTCGGCGTACTCCGCGGCGTCGCCCGTCTGCCGTCGGTTGGCGACCACGTTGATCCGACCGTCGTGTCGCAGCGAATCGGCGAGGAACCGGCGCGCCTCGTCGTCGAACTCGACGGTCTCGGCGCGGATCTCGGTCGAGCGCTGGATGCGGGAGACGAGGGAGACCACGACGATGCCGAGGATGAACAGTCCGGAGATCGCGATGCCGTCCGGCTTCTCGACGATGTTCGCGCCGAGCGCGTAGGCGAGCACCAGGAACACGACCGAGAAGCCGACGACGGCGGGAACGCTCTTCTGCCGGATCGCGGCCACGACCACCGCGAACGCGGCCGAGACCATCATCGCGAGGATGCCGGTGGCGTACGCGCCCGCCTGCGCGTCGACGTCGGCGCGGAAGGCGATCGTGATGAGGATGCTGATCCCGGTGTAGACGAGCACGACCGGACGCACCGCCCGAGTCCAATCCGGCGCCATCCCGTAGGTCGGCAGGTAGCGCGGGACGATGTTGACCAGGCCGGCCATCGCCGAGGCGCCGGCGAACCAGAGGATCAGGATGCTGCTGATGTCGTAGGCGGTGCCGAAGACGGGCCCGAGGAACTCGTGCGCGAGGTAGGCGAGCGCCCGGCCGTTGGCCTCGCCCCCGCTCTGGAACTCCTCCGCCGGGATGAGCAGCGTCGTCACGAACGAACTCGTGATCAGGTAGACGCTCATGATGACCGCGGCGGTGGTGAGCATCTTCTTCGTGTTGCGGACGCGCGACGCGAGCCGCGCCTCCTTCGACCCGCCCTTCGCGGAGATGAGCGGCATCATGCTCACCCCGGTCTCGAATCCGGAGAGTCCGAGAACGAGCAGCGGGAACGCGACGAGGGTCGTCAGCACGACGCCGCCGATCCCGCCGGTGTCCTGCACGAGCGCGACCTGCCAGTCGGCGAACACCTCCGGGTGGAGGGCGAGCTGCACGATCCCCTCGGCGATGACGACGGCGTTGAGCGCGAGGAACAGCGTCACGAGCGGGATCGCGACGTTGACCGCCTCGGTGAAGCCGAGCAGGAACACGCCGCCGAGCACGAGCACCAGCGCGATGGTGACGGGCACCTGGAGCCACTCGAAGCCGTCGGGGATGATCGGGTTCTCCAGCAGGTGCACCGACGCGTCGGCGGCGGAGAGCGTGATCGTCACGATCCACGAGGTCGCGACGAAGCCGAGCAGGATGAGCACGAAGATCTTGCCGCGCCAGAACGGGAGCAGACGCTCGAGCATCGCGACCGAGCCCTGTCCGTGCGGGCTCTCCTTGGCGACGCGCCGGTACATCGGCAGCATCCCGAACAGGGTCAGCGCGACGATCAGCAGCGTCGCGAGCGGCGACAGCGCGCCGGCCGCGAGCACGGCGATGGCCGGGAGGTAGGAGAGGGTCGAGAAGTAGTCGACGCCGGTGAGCGCCATCACGCGCCACCACGGGCTCGTCGCGCCGGAGTGCTCCGCGCTCTCCGGCCCGACCGGCTGCACCGTGTCGCGGAGGAGCCAGCCGGCGAACGGCGACGAGGCACCCCGGCGCGGGATCCGCCCGGGGACGCTCGCCGGGAAGTGGAAGTCCTGCCAGTCTCTGCGGTCCACGTCGCCTCTTCCTCGCGGCGTCCCATCCTGCCACCACGACCGAGGCGCCGCCGACACGCGCGACGGCGTGTGCGGGTGGGCCCTGACGGACTCGAACCGCCGACATCCTCGGTGTAAACGAGGCGCTCTACCAACTGAGCTAAGAGCCCGGGATTTCCCGAGGGTATCGGGCCCGTCCAGGGTATCGGGCCCAATATGCTGAGCGGGTTCCCCGGCTTCGGCCCGGGAAACCTTCGGCAATCGAGTGAGAAATCAGAGGCGACGCATGGCGCGGTCACGGATCCAGAGGACCCTGGCGACGATCGGAGCGGGCGTTCTCGCCGCCGCCGGGCTCTCGGCGTGCGTCGGAACGCCGGGCGGCATCCAGGCCCCCGACAGCTGGACGGTGCTGACCTTCGAGATCGCCGACACCAACCTCGAGCCGTTCATGATGGAGGACGTCGAGGAGATGGGCCGGGTCGGCTCGCGACCCGGGTTCAACCTCATCTCGTTCGTCGACCGCGCCGAGGGCTACACCGACACCTCGGTGCTCGGCATCCCCGACTGGACGGGCGCGAAGCTGCTCGAGATCGAGCCGGGCGGCAGCGCGACCGAGCTCTACGACTACGGCCCCATCAACACCGGCGACCCGTCGGTGCTCGCCGGCTTCATCAGCGAGAGCATCAAGGCCTACCCGGCGGCGCACTACTCGCTGATCATCTCCGACCACGGCGCGTCCTGGCCGGGCGTCGGCGGCGACGAGTCGGCCGACCACGACTCGCTCACGCTCGCCGAACTCGACCAGGCGATCGGCGCGGGCCTCGCGGAGGCCGGCGTCGACAAGCTCGACCTCCTCGGATTCGACGCGTGCCTCATGGCGACGTTCGAAGTGGCCTCGACGATGGCCGCCCACGCCGACCGGATGGTCGCCTCCCAGGAGCTCGAGCCCGGCCACGGCTGGGACTACACCTCGCTCGAGGCCGCCTACCGGGGCGCGAGCGCCGACCAGCTCGGGTCGGAGATCATCGAGGGCTTCAACAACCAGGCGCTCGCCTCGGGCACCGAGAACGACATCACCCTGTCGCTCATCGACCTCGAGAACTTCGGCGTCGTCGACGACGCGGTCTCGGCGTTCGCCGCAGCGCTCACCGAGCGGGTCGCCGACGTCGCCCCGGCGGTCGGACGCACGCTCGCCTCGACGCTCGGCTTCGGCACGAACCCCGACCCGCGCTACGACACCCACATGAAGGACCTCGGCATCCTCGCCGGCGAGATCAGCGTCGACGCGCTCGACGTGGCCGACGAGGCGGATGCCGTGGTGCGGGCGGTCAACGACGTCGTGCTCGACAAGGTGGCCGGCCAGGCGACCCGCGGCGCGACCGGACTCTCGATCTACTTCCCGCCGAGCGACGACAACTACGACCCCGAGTACGCGGCGGTCGCCGAGCGCACCGGCTGGGCCGACTTCCTCGCCACCTACTACGGAGCGGGCGGCGACATCGACGCGGGCGATCTCCCCGACTTCATCTCGAACGACGCGACGATCGAGTTCGCCGACGGCGGGGTCTACGTGAGCGGGCAGTTCGGGGCGAACGCGGAGTCGAACATCGCCGAGTCGTACCTGTTCTACGGCCTCGTCAACGGCGACGGCTCGCTCACCTACCTCGGCGACCGCCCGGCTCAGGTGTCGACCGACGGTTCCGGGACCGCCCAGGGGTTCTACAACCTCGGCTACCTGACGATCAGCGACGGTGAGGACACCATGACGGTGTACATGTCGTTCACGCAGGACGAGAACGCGGGCACGGCGAGCGTGAGCGTTCCGCTGAACTACTACGCCCCCGGCAGCACCGAACCGGTCGACGCCCTGCTGGAGCTCGGCCTCGACTCGGCGACGGGCTCGATCGTCTCGGAGACCTACTACTCCTACAACGCCGACACCGGAACCTACGGCGAGTTGGCGGTCGAGCCGACCGGGGTGATCGTCCCGCTGCTGCAGAACTACGACCCGAGCACGGGCGACTACCCCTGGGTCGAGGCCGACGGTCCGGGGCTGTACGCCGCGATCGACAACCTCCAGTACTCGGTCGAGCCCGTGCCGTCGGGCACGCAGATGGTGCTCGAACTCTGGGTCAAGGACTTCGGCGGCAACGCCGACTACGTGGACGCGGTGATCACCGTTCCCTGAACGGCATCCTCAATGAACCGCCGGCCGAGACGGCCGTCGGCACTGGGGCGCGGCGGAGACGCGAAAGCGTCTCCGCTCAGACGCGCACCGCGCGCACCTCGTCGAGGGCCGCCTTGTACTCCTCGATCGAGCGCGGCTCCCCGGGTGCGGTGATGAAGGAGGCGCGGATGACGCCCTTGACGTCGATCACGAAGGTCGCGCGGTTCGCGAAGCCCTTCTCCTCGAGGAACACGCCGTACTCCTTGGCGACGGCGCCGTGCGGCCAGAAGTCGGCGAGGAGCTGGAAGTCGTAGCCCTCCTGCTCGGCGAACGCGCGGAGCGTGGCCTTGGAGTCGACCGAGATGCCGAGCAGCTCGACCTCGTGGTCGGTGAAGATGTCGAGGTTGTCGCGCAGGGCGCACAGTTCGCCCGTGCAGACGCCCGAGAAGGCGAGCGGGAAGAAGACGAGGGCGACGGGCTTGACGCCGCGGAAGTCGCTCAGCCGGACGTGCTCGCCGAACTGGTTGGCGAGGTCGAAGTCGGGTGCCTGCGTGTCGTTCTCGAGAGCCATGGCTGCTCGTGCGTCCTTTCGACCCGGACGGGGAGTCCGGTGGTCCAGCGCCCGATCATACGCCCCGGAAACCCGATCGGCTGGACGGTTAGAGTGGAGTCGCGCTTCGCGCGTCGATCCACAAGATCGCATCCTCAAGCCACCCCTGCACGCTCTACCAGCGTCGAACACATCTGTGAGGTCACCGGTGCCCGTCAACGACCAGGACCCGTATTCGGTCGAGAACATCGACGCCGATCCCGATGAGACCGCCGAGTGGCAGGAGTCGCTCGACGCGCTCGTCGCCGCCAAGGGGCGCGGGCGCGGGCGCGACGTGATGCTGAGCCTGCTGAAGCGCTCCAAGGACCTGCACCTCGGCGTGCCGATGGTGCCGACGACCGATTACATCAACACGATCGCGCCGGAGAACGAGCCCGAGTTCCCGGGGGACGAAGACCTCGAGCGCCGCTACCGCGCGTGGATCCGCTGGAACGCCGCGATCACCGTGCACCGCGCCCAGCGCCCCGGCATCGCCGTCGGCGGCCACATCTCGACCTACGCGTCGTCGGCCGCGCTCTACGAGGTCGGCCACAACTGGTTCTTCCGGGGCCAGGACCACCCGGGCGGCGGCGACCAGATCTTCTACCAGGGCCACGCCTCCCCCGGCATGTACGCCCGCGCCTTCCTCGAGGGCCGGCTCAGCGAGCAGCAGCTCAACGGGTTCCGCCAGGAGCGGTCCCAGGCGCCGAACGGCCTGTCGTCGTACCCGCACCCGCGCCTCATGCCCGAGTTCTGGGAGTTCCCGACGGTCTCGATGGGCCTCGGCCCGATCAACGCCATCCACCAGGCGCAGGCGAACCGCTACCTGACCAACCGCGGCATCAAGGACGCCTCGGACCAGCAGGTCTGGGCGTTCCTCGGCGACGGCGAGATGGACGAGGTCGAGAGCCGCGGCGCCCTGCAGTGGGCCGCGAACGACAAGCTCGACAACCTCAACTTCGTCATCAACTGCAACCTGCAGCGCCTCGACGGCCCGGTGCGCGGCAACGGCAAGATCATCCAGGAGCTGGAGTCGTTCTTCCGCGGCGCCGGCTGGAACGTCATCAAGGTCGTCTGGGGCCGCGAGTGGGACGACCTGCTCGCCCGCGACACGGACGGCGCGCTGGTCAACCTGATGAACGTCACGCCCGACGGCGACTACCAGACCTACAAGGCCGAGTCGGGCGCGTACGTGCGCGAGAACTTCTTCGGCCGCGACCCGCGCACCGCGGAGCTGGTCAAGGACATGACCGACGACCAGCTGTGGAACCTCAAGCGGGGCGGCCACGACTACCGCAAGGTCTACGCGGCGTTCAAGGCGGCGAGCGAGCACAAGGGTCAGCCGACCGTCATCCTCGCGAAGACCGTCAAGGGCTACGGCCTGGGACCGTCGTTCGAGGGCCGCAACGCGACCCACCAGATGAAGAAGCTCACCCTCGACAACCTCAAGCAGTTCCGCGACGAGATGCGCATCCCGATCACCGACGCGCAGCTCGAGGCCGACCCGTATCAGCCTCCGTACTACCACCCCGGCGCGGACGACCCGGCGATCCAGTACCTGCAGGAGCGCCGCCGAGCGCTCGGCGGCTACGTGCCGGAGCGGCGCTCGAAGTACACGCAGATCACCCTGCCGGGCGACGACGTCTACGAGGACATGAAGAAGGGCTCCGGCAAGCAGGCCGTCGCCACGACCATGGCCTTCGCGCGGCTGCTCAAGGACCTGCTGCGCGACAAGGGAATCGGTCAGCGCGTGGTGCCGATCATCCCGGATGAGGCGCGCACGTTCGGCATGGACGCCTACTTCCCGACGGCGAAGATCTACAACCCGAACGGGCAGCACTACACCTCGGTCGACCGCGAGCTGCTGCTGGCGTACAAGGAGAGCCCCCAGGGCCAGATCCTGCACACCGGCATCAACGAGGCGGGTGCGTTCGCGGCGTTCACGGCCGTCGGCACGTCCTACGCGACGCAGCAGGAACCGCTCATCCCGTTCTACGTCTTCTACTCGATGTTCGGCTTCCAGCGCACGGGCGACGCGATGTGGGCGGCGGGCGACCAGATGGCGCGCGGCTTCATCATGGGTGCGACGGCCGGCCGCACGACGCTGACCGGCGAGGGCCTGCAGCACGCCGACGGCCACTCGCACCTGCTGTCGTCGACCAATCCCGCGGTCGTCTCCTACGACCCGGCGTACGGGTACGAGCTCGGGCACATCGTGCGCGCCGGTCTCGAGCGGATGTACGGCGGCACGCATTCCGACCCGAACGTCATGTACTACCTGACGCTCTACAACGAGCCGATGATCCAGCCGGCCGAGCCGGAGAACGTCGACGTCGAGGGCATCCTCAAGGGCGTCTACAAGCTCAAGGCCTCCGAGGGCTTCGGGCCGAAGGCGCAGCTTCTCGCGTCGGGCGTCGGGGTGCCGTGGGCCCTCGAGGCGCAGGAGCTGCTCGCCCGCGACTGGAACGTCGCGGCGGACGTCTGGAGCGTCACCTCGTGGACCGAGCTGCGCCGCGACGGCCTCGCCGCCGACGAGCACAACTTCCTGTACCCGCAGGAGGCGCCGCGGATCCCCTACCTCTGGCAGAAGCTCCAGGGCGCGGAGGGTCCGTTCGTCGGGGTGTCGGACTTCATGCACGCCGTGCAGGACCAGATCCGGCCGTTCGTTCCGGGCGAGTACCTCACGCTCGGCGCCGACGGCTTCGGCTTCAGCGACACCCGCGCGGCCGCACGCCGGTTCTTCAAGATCGACGGCCCGTCGATCGTGGTGCGCGTGCTGCAGTCGCTCGCGCGTCGCGGGGAGGTCGCGGCGGATGCCCCCGCCCAGGCGATCGAGCGGTACCGCCTGCACGACGTGACGGCGGGCACCTCGGGTGCGGCCGGCGGCGAGAGCTAGGAGCACCCGGACCGCAATGGCGCCTGCCCGCACCAAGCAGCAGACCCTCGCCTGGCTGCGGACGCTGTCGGGCGAGCTCTCGACGGCGACCCTGAAGCGCCTCGAGGACACGCTGCCCTGGTATCGCGACATGCCGCCCGGCCGCCGCAGCGCGGTCGGGCTGGTCGCGCAGGCGGGCATCACGTCGTTCATCTCGTGGTTCGACGATCCGAAGTCGATCCCCTGGATCGCGGCGGATGTCTTCGGCGCCGCGCCGCGCGAACTCCTGCGGTCGGTGAGCCTCCAGCAGACGCTGCAGCTCATCCGCGTCACGGTCGAGGTCGTCGAGCAGCGGGTCAAGGACGACGACGAGAGCCTGCGCGAGGCGATCCTGCTCTACTCGCGGGAGATCGCGTTCGCCGCGGCCGACGTCTACGCCCGGGCCGCCGAGGCGCGCGGGCTCTGGGATGCCCGCCTCGAGGCCCTCGTCGTCGACTCGATCCTCACCGGCGAGTACGACTCCGAGCTGCCGAGCCGCATCGCGGCGCTCGGCTGGAACGGGCACGGCGAGGTGAGCGTGCTCGTCGGCACCGCGCCGCGGATGCTCGACGTCGACATGCTGCGCCGCACCGCCCGGCACCTCGACGCGGACGTGCTGATCGGCGTGCAGGGCAGCCGCCTCGTGATCGTCATCGGCCGCGTCGACGCCCAGGAGGAGGATTCCGCGACCGAGCCGCGGCCGTTCCTCGACATCGCCGCGGAGCTGGAGCCGGGGTTCGGCCCCGGCCACCTCGTGCTCGGCCACTCGGTCCCGTCGCTGCTCGAGGCCGCCCGCAGCGCGAAGGCCGCCCTCGCCGGGTTCGCGGTCGCCCGGGCCTGGCGCAATGCGCCGCGCCCCGCCCTCGCCGACGACCTGCTGCCCGAACGTGCCTTCGCCGGCGACCCGCTCGCCCGGTCCACCCTCATCAACCGCATCTACCGCCCGCTGCAGGACCACTCGACGGAGCTGCTCACGACGCTGTGGTGCTATCTCGACAACGGCCGCTCGCTCGAGGCGACGGCGCGCGAGCTCTTCGTGCACCCCAACACCGTGCGCTATCGCCTCAAGCGCATCTCCGAGGTGATCGGCTACGACGCCACCGGCGCCCGCGAGGCCCTCATCCTGCAGTCGGCGCTCATCGTCGGGGCGATCGCTGGTTCGCCGAAGGCGAACTCCGACCGGTGAGGCCGCCGAAGGCGAACTCCGACCGGTGAGGCCGCCGAAGGCGAACTCCGACCGGTGA
>CAZPJC010000012.1:4067-11843 GCA_964586645.1 uncultured Schumannella sp. | reverse complement strand
GGCCGCCGAAGGCGAACCCCGACCGCTGAGGCGCCGTCGGCGAGCGGGCCGCCCCGACCGTTGGTAGGAATCGCCCAACGATTCTCGCCGTTCTTCGTCGGGTCGCCCCCACGGTCGTGACCGCGTGCTGGCAGGATGGACTCTCGTGAGTGTCGTCGTCGTTGCCCCCGGACAGGGATCGCAGACCCCCGGATTCCTGGAACCCTGGCTCGCGGAGCCCGTCTTCGCCGACCACCTCGGAGCGCTGGCCGAAGCCGCTGGGATCGACCTGGTCGCCCACGGCACGGTCTCGGACGCCGACACGATCCGCGACACCGCGGTCGCCCAGCCGCTCATCGTCGCCGCCTCGCTGCTGGCGTTCGGCGCCCTGGCCTCGCACCGCGACAAGCTCGCGGGCGTCGCGGGGCACTCGGTCGGCGAGTTCGCCGCCGCCGCGGCCGCGGGCATCCTGAGCGAGGCCGACGCCCTCGCGCTCGTGCGCGAACGCGGCAGCGCGATGGCCCAGGCCGCCTCGCTCGAGGCGACCGGCATGAGCGCCGTCATCGGCGGCGACGAGAACGCCCTGCTCGCGCAGCTGGATGCCCTCGGCCTCTCCCCCGCGAACTACAACGGCGGCGGGCAGCTCGTCGTCGCCGGCGACCTCGTCGCGCTCGCCCAGCTCGCCGACAACCCGCCCGCCGGGGCCCGCGTGATCCCGCTCCAGGTGGCGGGGGCCTTCCACACCCGCTACATGCTCCCCGCGGTCGAGCGACTCCGCGAAGCCGCGTCCGGCGTCGCGGTAAACGATCCCGCGACGACGATCTGGACCAACAAGGACGGGTCGACCGTCGCGTCCGGGGCGGCGTTCGTCGACCTGCTCGTCGGCCAGGTCGCCACCCCGGTGCGCTGGGACCTCTGCATGGCGGCGTTCGAGGCGGCCGGCGTCACCGGCCTCGTCGAGCTCGCCCCGGCCGGCGCACTCGTCGGACTCGCCAAGCGCGGCCTCAAGGGGCTGCCCACGGTCGCGGTGAAGACCCCCGACGACCTCCCCGCCGCCCTGGAACTGATCGAGAGCCACGCATGACCACGCTGAAGCAGGCCGAAGGCCCGAAGTACACCCGCATCCTCTCGTTGGGCGCCGCACGCGGCGATCTGACCGTTCCGAACGACGACCTCGTCGGCCCGATCGACTCGAGCGACGAGTGGATCCGCCAGCGCACCGGCATCATCACCCGCAAGCGCGCGAGCAAGGGGATCAACGCGATCGACCTCGCCGAGACCGCGTCGAACGAGGCGATCGCGAAGGCCGGCATCCGGCCCGACCAGATCGGTGCGGTCATCGTCTCGACGATCAGCAACGTCGCCGTGACGCCGTCGATGGCGGCGCTGCTCGCCGACAAGGTCGGCGCCAACCCGGCCCCGGCGTACGACGTCAGCGCCGCGTGCGCCGGCTACACCTATGCGATCGCGCAGGCCGACGCCCTCATCCGCAGCGGCGCGGCCGAGTACGTGCTCGTCGTCGGCGCCGAGAAGCTCTCGCAGTACGTGCACCCCGAGGACCGGTCGATCTCGTTCCTGCTCGGCGACGGCGCCGGCGCGGCGGTCGTCGGTCCCGCCGACGAGCCGGGCATCTCGGCGTCGGTGTGGGGCTCCGACGGCTCCAAATGGGATGCCGTCGGCATGAACGCGACCTTCGAGGAGTACCTCGACAAGGTCAAGCCTTGGCCGACGATGCGCCAGGACGGGCAGACCGTGTTCCGCTGGGCCGTCTGGGAGATGGCGAAGGTCGCCAAGCAGGCGCTCGAGAAGGCCGGCGTCACCGTCGACGATCTCGCCGCCTTCATCCCGCACCAGGCGAACATGCGCATCATCGACGAACTCGCCAAGCAGCTCGGGCTCCCCGAGAAGGTCGCGATCGGCCGGGACATCGAGACGACCGGCAACACGTCGGCCGCGTCCATCCCGCTCGCCACCCACCGGCTGCTCGAGGAGCACCCGGAACTCAGCGGCGGCCTCGCCCTGCAGATCGGCTTCGGCGCCGGGCTCGTCTACGGGGCTCAGGTCGTCCGGCTCCCCTAATAGACTCGACGTCGGTCATTCGAACGTCACGAAGTTCCACATCCCAGCAAGGAGAAACACATGGCACTGTCCACCGATGAGGTCCTCGCGGGCCTCGCCGAGCTCATCAACGACGAGACCGGCATCGCGACCGACAGCGTGGAGCTCGACAAGTCGTTCACCGACGACCTCGACATCGACTCCATCTCGATGATGACGATCGTCGTCAACGCCGAGGAGAAGTTCGACGTGAAGATCCCCGACGAAGAGGTCAAGAACCTCGTCACCGTCGGCGACGCCGTCAGCTTCATCGTCAAGGCCCAGGGCTAAACATCTGGATGGGGGCCGCGCGCCCCCATCCACTTCTTTGGAGTACGAATTCGAATGACCAAGCGAATCGTCGTCACCGGTATCGGTGCATCCACCCCGCTCGGCGGGACCGCCCAGGACACCTGGACGGCTCTGCTCGCCGGTGAGTCCGGGGCCAACTCGCTCACCCACGAGTGGGCGACCATGTACGACCTCCCGGTCACCTTCGCGATGGAGGCGAAGGTGCGCCCCTCGGAGGTGCTCGAGCGAGTCGAGACCAAGCGCCTCGACCCGAGCGCGCAGTTCGCCCTCATCTCGGCCCGTGAGGCCTGGGCGGATGCCGGCGCACCCGACGTCGACAAGACCCGGATCGGCGTCGAGTACTCCACCGGCATCGGCGGCCTCTGGACCCTGCTCGACGCGTGGGACACCCTCCGCGAGAAGGGGTCGCGGCGCGTGCTGCCGATGACCGTGCCGATGCTCATGCCGAACGCGGCCTCGGCGGCCGTGTCGATGGATCTGGATGCCCGCGCCTTCGCCCGCACCGACGTGTCGGCCTGCGCCTCGAGCACCGAGGCCATCGCGAACGCCTACGACCACCTCCAGCAGGGCTACGCCGACATCATCCTGGCCGGCGGCACCGAGTCCTGCGTGCACCCGATCACCCTCGCGTCGTTCTCGTCGATGCAGGCCCTCTCGCGGCGCAACGACGAGCCGACGAAGGCCTCGCGCCCGTACGACCGCGACCGCGACGGCTTCGTCATGGGCGAGGGCGCGGCGACGCTCGTGCTCGAGACCGAGGAGCACGCGAAGGCGCGCGGCGCGAAGATCTACGCCGAGATCGCCGGCGGCGGCGTGACGAGCGACTCGTACCACATCACCGCCCCCGACCCCGAGGGCCGGGGTGCGGCGCGCGCCGTCTACGCCGCCCTCGCGCAGGCCGGGGCGACCGTCGACGACGTCACCCACATCAATGCGCACGCCACGAGCACCCCGGTCGGGGACATCGCCGAGTACAAGGCGCTGCTCGCCGTCTTCGGCGACCGCGTGCACGAGATCCCGGTCTCGGCCACGAAGGGCGCTCACGGGCACCTCCTCGGCGGCACGGGAGCGCTCGAGGCGATCCTCACGGTGCTCGCGGTGCAGAACCGCACGGCCCCGCCGACGATCAACCTCGACAACCAGGATCCCGACATCCCGCTGTTCGTCCCCACGGCACCGCACGCCCTCGGCGACGGACCGCAGCTCGCGATCAGCAACTCGTTCGGGTTCGGCGGCCACAACGCCGTCGTCGCCATCCGCTCCTACGAGGGCTGAACCGCTCCTCGCGGGTTGAGTGCCGGGCGCAGCCCGGTGTATCGAAACCCGGCCTCTGCAGGCGTAGGTTCGAGACGTGACGGCTGCCGACACCTGGGACACGATCGACGACCTCGACGCGCTCACGGAGGTGATCGGGACGCCGATGCCGCGCACGCGGGACAAGGCGCGCCCGGCGCTGCTCCCCGTCGATCGCGACTGGCTCGCGGCATCCCCGTTCTGCATCCTCGCGACGACCGGCGCCGACGGCAGCTGCGACGCCTCCCCGAAGGGCGACCCCGCCGGGCAGCTCGTGCACGTGATCGACGACCGCACGATCGCGATCGCCGAGCGACCCGGCAACCGCCGCGCCGACGGGTACCGCAACATCCTCGGCAACCCGCACGTCGGGATGATCTTCCTCATCCCCGGTCGCGGCGACACGCTGCGCATCAACGGCCGGGCGCGGCTCGTGCGGGATGCGGCGTTCTTCGACGCGATGATCGTGAAGGGCCACCGCCCGTTGCTGGCGGTCGTCGTCGAGATCGACGAGATCTTCCACCACTGCTCGAAGGCGTTCCTGCGGTCGCAGCTGTGGGACTCGTCGACGTGGGATCCCGAGGGCACCGTGCCGCGCCGCGCGGTCATCGCGCAGCTGTGCGAGCGGCCCGAGGACCCGATCGAAGAACTGGATGCCTACTACGAGGTGTCGAACTACGCGAAGGGCCTCTACGCCTGACTAGAAGCGCGACCTCCGATCGATGAACCGGGAGTCGTCGTCTCGTGTCGCCCGCGGAGGGACCGGCGCATCGCCCCGCACCAGCCGAATCGACGAGTGCAGGTAGAACGCCGCGAGCGGCGCGCTCGTGACGAGGTACCACCAGAGAGCCGGGTCATCGTCCGTCGAGGGAAGGAACGCGGCGACTCCACTGAGTGCGAACAGTCCGAAGATCACGAATCCCGCCGGCGGCCTGCCCGTGGCGCGCCACCACCGACGAGGAGGATCGAGCGGCTCGCCCGTGATGCGGAAGACACGGCTGCCGAACCATACGACGGCGAAGCCCCACACGACGTCGACGAGGAGGATCGCCGGCGGGGGGACGCTGACGAGGGTGAGCACGTAGCGCAGCCCCGTGGGGATGAGCATCCACCCGAAGCCGATGAAGACGGCCTTGGCCCACAGCTCGGTGATGCGGAAAGGCTTCCAGCGCACGGATTCTCCCTGATTCGAGTGAGCCCATCGTGGCAGAAACGAAAAGGGGGCTGTTTGCCCGACCTCGTGGTCATTCACCCTGGGTTGGGCACGAAGTCGGGCAAACAGCCCGGTGGGGGGTCTGGGGTCAGCGGATGGGGAGGCAGCCGTCGTGGACGACGCACTCCCCCTCGCCCTCGGCGCCCAGCGGGGCGAGGGCGGAGGTGTCGAGGATGGCGTCGGCCGTGAGGATCTCGGCGACCTCGTCGTGGAGGATCTGGGTGGTGACCGGGGTGCGCATCGCTCAGCCCACCTTGTGCAGCCAGATCACGGGCGACTCCTCGTTGGCGCTGCGGAAGGTCTCGAGTTCGTCGTCCCAGGCCTGGCCGAGCACGAGCCGCAGTTCGCGGTGGAGTTCGAAGGCATCCGAGCCCGCCGTCTCCATCGCCGCGCGCACGCGGTCCTCGGGGATGACGACGTTGCCGGCCGTGTCGGTCTGCGCGTAGAAGATGCCGAGGTCGGGCGTGTGCATCCAGCGACCGCCGTCGGTGCCGAGGCCGGCATCCTCGGTGACCTCGTAGCGGAGGTGCTCCCAGCCGCGCAGGCCGGACGCGAGCGCCGCACCGGTTCCCCGCTCGCCCTGCCAGGAGAACTCCGTGCGGAAGGCGCCCTTGAGGACGGGCTGGTCGCGCCAGTCGAAATTGACGGCGCGTCCGAGGGCGCGACCCGCCGCCCACTCGACGTGGGGGCGCAGCGCGCTGGGCGCGGAGTGGATGTAGACGACTCCGCGTGCGATCTTCGATTGCACAGCAGTCACTTCTCTCTCCATTCGTCAGGATGCGACTTCCCCATCGACCTGGCGACACAGTGAGAGATGACTCAGGGCGATTATGCCCGACGGAAGCTCCGAATCACAAGGCTGTGATTCCGTCCCGGCGTACTCACAGCTCCCGCGCGACGACGGCCCGCGCGGGGGTCGGGCGGGCCACCACCGCGAAACCGGCCGCCTCGAAGGTCGTGAGGGCGCCGTGATAGAGCTCGTTCGATGTCCGCGGCCCGGCAGCGAGGTCGAAGGGATATCCCTCCAGCACCCGCGCCCCTCCCGCCCGCGCCGCGTCGATCGCGGCCGTCAGCAGGCGCGCGGCGACCCCGCTTCCGCGGAAGTCGCGGCGCACCGAGAAGCAGGACACCGCCCACACCGACGGGTCGTCGAGCGGCTCCCGCGACCCCGACTTCACGATCCGCGACGCGACGAGCCGGGCGAGAGGCGGACGAGGACCGACCCGCACCCAGCCGGCCGGCTCGCCGTCGACGTAGGCGAGGAGCCCGGGCGGAGGGTCGGCGCTCACGACCTCGTCGTGCAGCAGGTCGCGCTTCTGCGCGACCGTCGTCGACGCCCAGTCCTTCGCCCGGATCAGCTGCCACATGCACTGGCACGAGGGGCCGTCTCCCCCACCGTGCAGCACCGTCTGCAGGTCGTCCCAGCGATCGGCGCTCACCGGGACGACGGTGGACTCATTTGGCATCGGAGTACCTCTCCACGATCGCGACCGACAGGGCGAACTCGACGGGGACGCCGCCGAACAGCAGCCGCCCGGCGTCCGCCGCGGCCTCGCGCATGAGCGCGGCCACGTCGTCGGCGAGCGCGACGGGCGTGTGCACGACCAGCTCGTCGTGCAGGAAGAACACGAGGTGGGGCTTCGCCAGCACCCCGTCGCCGCCGAGCATCCACAGCCGCCGGCGCAACGATCCCATCCAGCACAGCGCCCACTCGGCGGCGGTGCCCTGCACGACGAAGTTGCGGGTGAACCGTCCCCATGCCGCCGCCCGCTGCTGCGTGCTCCGCTGCTGCGCGGGCGACGCCGTCTCGTCGTAGGCGAGCCCGCGGCCCGGCGGCGAGGAGCGCCCGAGCCAGGTCGACACGACGTCGCCGTGCTCGCCGGCCCGCGCGGCCGCCTCGACGTAGGCCATCGCGGCGGGAAACGCCTTCTCGATGCGCGGCCTCATGCGGCCGCTCTCGCCGGTCGTGCCGCCGTAGATCGCGCCGAGCATCCCGTACTTCGCCTGTGACCGGGTCTCGACCGCGCCGGTCTCGACCATGCCCTGGTACATGTCGCTGGCCTGCCCGGCACGGGCCATCGCCCGGTCGCCCGACATCGCGGCGAGCACCCGCGGCTCGAGCTGGGAGGCGTCCGCGACGACGAACGTCCAGCCCGGATCGGGGACGACCGCCGACCGCACCTGCTTCGGCAGCTGGAGCGCTCCCCCGCCGTCGGCGGCCCAGCGACCGGTCACGACGCCGCCGGGCACGTACACCGGCCGGAACCTGCCGTCGCGCACCCACTCCCTCGCCCAGTGCCAGCCGTTGGCCGAGTGCAGCCGCGAGAGGGACTTGTACTCCAGCAGCGGCGCGACGGCGGGGTGGTCGATCTCGCGCAGCTCCCACTTGCTCGTCGACTCGACGCGGAATCCGGCGTTCTGCAGCGCCTTCAGCAGGTCCTGCTGCGAGTCGGGGTTCAACGCGGGCGCCTCGAGCAGCTCGCGCAGCCGGACGGCGAGCGCCTCGAGCTTCGCCGGGCGCGCGCCAGGGGTGCGCTCGCCGAGCAGTTCGGTGAGCGCGCGATCGTGTTCGGCGACGTCGAACGGCAGACCGGCGAAGCTCATCTCCGCGGCGACGAGTGCCCCGACGCTCTCGGCGGCGAGCAGCAGCGCGAGCCGGCCGTCGTCGCGGGCCGCGGCCACGGCATCCTGCTGCCGCCGCCACTCCGCGACGGGGTCGTCGTCATCGGGGGGCGCCTCGAGATCGAAGAGCGCATCGGATGCCGCCGAGGCTCGCGACGGAGCCGGCGCGTCCCAGGCGTCCCGGTCGGCGGTCGCGAGCGCCGAGCCGGCCGACGCGACGGCGTTGCGCAGGATCGTGTGGCACAGGCGGAGATCGACGC
>CAZPJC010000012.1:0-3967 GCA_964586645.1 uncultured Schumannella sp. | reverse complement strand
TCCGAGCGGATGAGGAACCGCACCCCCTCCGGGGCCTCGACCGAGAAGCCCGATCCCCGCCCCTTCACGACATCGATCAGGAGGTGGGTGTGGCTCCAATACTCGAACTGCTCGGCCGACATCCAGAAGTCGACCCGGCGGGGCGCTTCGCCCGAGAGCGCGATGTCGAACGTGCCGAGTCGCGTGTCGGCGTCCGAGGTGAGGAAGTCGTCCGCGGGATAGCACATCGGCGAGGAGCCGTCGCAGCACCCGCCCGACTGGTGGAACATCAGCGGGCCGTGGCGCCGCCACATCCGGCGCAGCAGGTCGAGCGCCGGCTCACTCAGGGCGACGCGCGAGCGGGTCTCTCCGGGGCGCACCACCGTTGCTTCGAGGACCATCAGAGCCTCCGGGTGGGGGACGGGAAGGGAGACGGCCGGCGGGTCGCTTCATGCGCCCGCCGGCCGAGGAGTCCGGGTGCGGCGCGGCCGCCCACAGCCGCACCCAGGTCGATCGGATGAAACCGGCTCAGAAGAAGCCGAGCGGGTTCTCCGAGTACGAGACGAGGAGGTTCTTCGTCTGCTGGTAGTGGTCGAGCGCGAGCGACGAGTTCTCGCGGCCGATGCCGCTCGACTTGTAGCCGCCGAAGGCCGCTCCCGCCGGATAGGCGTGGTAGTTGTTGATCCACACCCGGCCGGCCTGGATGTCGCGCCCCGCGCGGTAGGCCGTGTTGCCGTTGCGGCTCCACACGCCGGCGCCGAGCCCGTACAGGGTGTCGTTGGCGATGCGGATGGCCTCGTCGTAGTCCTTGAACGTCGTGACGGCGACGACCGGCCCGAAGATCTCCTCCTGGAACAGCCGCATGTCGTTGCGGCCCTCGAAGATCGTCGGCTCGACGTAGTAGCCGCCCGACAGGTCCCCGCCGAGGTCCACTCGACCGCCGCCGACGGCGATCGTCGCGCCCTCCTTCACGCCGATGTCGATGTAGCTGAGGATCTTCTCCAGCTGGTCGTTCGACGCCTGAGCCCCGACCTGGGTGTCGGTGTCGAGAGGGTTGCCCTGCTTGGCCTGCTTCGTGCGCACGAGCGCGTCCCGGAAGAACTGATCGTAGATGTCCTCCTGGATGAGCGAACGGGAGGGACACGTGCAGACCTCGCCGCTGTTGAAGGCGAAGAGCGTGAAGCCCTCGAGCGCCTTGCTGTAGTACGCGTCGTCGGCGTCGGCGACATCCTTGAAGAAGATGTTCGGGCTCTTGCCGCCGAGTTCGAGCGTCGCCGGGATGATGTTCGCCGACGCGTACTGCAGGATGAGCCGGCCGGTCGTGGTCTCCCCAGTGAAGGCGATCTTGCGGATGCGGTTGCTCGACGCGAGCGGCTTCCCCGCCTCGACGCCGAAGCCGTTGACGACGTTCACGACGCCGGGCGGCAGGATGTCGCCGATCAGTTCCATCAGCACGAGGATCGAGACCGGGGTCTGCTCCGCGGGCTTGAGCACGACCGTGTTGCCGGCGGCCAGGGCCGGGGCGAGCTTCCAGACCGCCATCAGCAGCGGGAAGTTCCACGGGATGATCTGCCCGACGACGCCGAGCGGCTCCTGGAAGTGGTACGCGACGGTGTCGCCGTCGAGCTGGGTGAACGAGCCCTCCTGCGCGCGCACGATGCTCGCGAAGTAGCGGAAGTGGTCGGCGGCGAGCGGGAGGTCGGCGTTGAGCGGCTCGCGGATCGGCTTGCCGTTGTCCCAGGTCTCGGCGACGGCGAGGGTCTCGAGGTTCTGCTCGATGACATCCGCGATACGGTTCAGCACGGCGGCCCGCTCCGTCGCCGAGGTCTTGCCCCACGCGAGGAACGCCCTCTCGGCGGCGTCGAGCGCGGCCTCGATGTCGTCCGCGGTGCCGCGGGCCACCTCGGCGAACGGCTTGCCGTTCACCGGGGAGATGTCTTCGAAGTACTCACCGCCCTTCGGCTTGACCCATCCGCCGTTGATCCAGTGCTCGTAGCGGGGCTTGAAGGTGATCGGGGAGTCCGGGGTTCCCGGCGGGGCGTAGACGGTCATGCGTCTCTCTCCTTGCGACGTCGCTGTCGGGCCACCGTCCGGTGGCTGTGGCGACGACGCTACGAGCGGGGAGGTTGCGCGGGGGTTGCATCCGGTTGCACGCGCAGTTCGCGTTCCAGCCGTTCGATGCGGGACACGACCGAGGCGCGCTTGGGCGACTTGGCCGGCAGGATGCGAAGGGCGGCTCGCCAGACGTCGACGTCGTACGCCGCCTCGTCGCTGCGCGCGTAGGCGAGGAGCACGTCGGGAGCGGCATCCGCCAGCATCGCTTCGCGCAGCGTCGCCCGCACCTCGTCGCGGATCGCGGCGATCCCGGGCGCATCGGAGCCGGGGAGCACCGCCCCGGCGTAGGAGCCGAGGGCGACCTTGTGCGCGCCGCGGTCGAGGAAGTCGAGCACCCGGCGGGCGTCCACGTCGATCCCGCGCGGCAGCCGGTAGGGGCGGGACAGGGGCGCGATCTCCTCCGGCAGCTCCCGGCGCAGGCGCACCATCTCGGCGCGGAGCGTCACGACGGCGTCCTCGCGACCGTAGAGCAGCTCGCTCAAGCGTTCGGCACTGAGTCCCGCCCGGTGCCAGGCGAGCAGCGTGAGGATCTCGGCGTGCCGGGCGCTCAGCTCGTGGCGACCGCCCGCGTGGAGCAGTTCGCCGACGTCCCGGCCGAGCACCTTGAGCTCGGGGCGGATGACGGGGGCCCGAGCGGGTGCGCGGCGCGCGGCGACGTCGTCGAGCCGTTGCACCCGCAGCTCCGCCTCGACGGCGGCGACGGCCGCCTCGACGAGCGGCAGCATCGTCGTCTCGGCCGCGACGTCGCCGCCGGTGATGTCGACGACGCCGAGGATCGCGCCGGTGCCGGGCTCGTGCACGGGCACGGCGGTGCAGCTCCACGGGTGCACGACGCGCCCGAAATGCTCGGCACGGGAGATCTGGATGCCGTGGCCGAGAGCGAGGGCGGTGCCCGGTGCGCTCGTGCCGACGGCGCGCTCCGACCAGTTGGCGCCCTCGAGGAATCCCATGCCCTCGGCGCGGCTGCGCAGCCCGCGGTCGCCGTCGATCCACAGCAGGCGGCCCGAGGAGTCGCCGACCGCCACGATCAGGCCGGCCTCGAAGGTGTGCCTGATGAGCAGCTTCTGCAGCACGGGCAGCGTCGCCTGAAGCGGGTGGGCGTTCCGGTACGCGCGCAGCTGGTCGTCGGTGAGCTCGGGCTCGGCGACGATGCGGTCGGCGTCGAGCCGGTAGCCGAGCGACCGCTGCCAGGACTCCCGCACGAGGCTGCGCACGAGGTCGCGTCCCGGTTCTGCGCCGTCACCGACGACGAGAGCGTGGGCGCGCTCGAGGACCCGCGGGTCGTCCGGGACCGCCATCGTGCCGCCTCCGCTCCGTCGACGAGGTGCGGACAGCGTACCTCCTACAGCCGGACCGCCATCGCGATCTCGCGCCCGTCGTCACCCGCGAACTCGCCGACGACGTCGAAGCCGGCGCGGCGGTAGCTGGCGATCGCGACCACGTTGCGCTCGTGGACGTCGAGGGTGAGTTCGGGATACCCGGCGTCGCGCGCCCAGTCCAGAGCCGCGCCGATGAGCGCGTCGATCACGCCGCGGCCGCGCACGCGGGGCGACACGTAGACGCCGACCAACGTGGCGGTGTCGACCTCCGGGACGCGCTGGAAGTAGTCGGGCTCGCCCGCGCGGCGGAGGAACACGACGACCGACCCCACGTGCTCGTCGTCGAGCACCGCGACGAACCCGGCCTGGTCGGCGGCGGTCGCGTTGCGCTCGGCACGCTCGCGCCACTCCGCGTCCGGGCGGGCCAGCGCCTGCTCCGTCGTCTCGAGGAAGGCGATCGCCGCGACCGGGTCGGCCAGCGCCTCGAGCCGGAGGGCCCGGATGCGCGGGCCCTCGTCGGCGCGCACCCGACGGATGACGATTCCCGGGTCGAG
>CAZPJC010000011.1:0-36961 GCA_964586645.1 uncultured Schumannella sp. | reverse complement strand
CGACGGCGCCAGCCTCGACGGCGCCAGCCTCGTCCGCGCCCGCCTCGACGGCGCCCGCCTCGACGGCGCCAGCCTCGACGGCGCCAGCCTCGACGGCGCCAGCCTCGTCCGCGCCCGCCTCGACGGCGCCAGCCTCGTCCGCGCCCGCCTCGACGGCGCCAGCCTCGTCCGCGCCTGGCTCGCGTTCGCCGGACCGGTCGGCGTCGAGCAGCGCATCGTCGCCGCACGCCGGCTCGCCGACGGGTCGATTCAGGTCCGCGCCGGGTGCCGCGAGGCCAGCCCCGAGGACGTGATCGCCGCCATCGAGGACCGCTACGCCGACGGCACCGGGCGCGAGCGCCACCGCGCCGCCTACATGGCGGCCGTGCGGTGTGTCGTGACCATGCTCGACGCGGTGTACCCGGCGAAGGTGGCGGCGGCCCCCGATGCGCCCGAGGCCTCCACCGCGGTGGAGGGGTAGGCCATGGCCGAGCGCGTCGCCCGACTCCTCTCCGAACTTCCGGGCTACCGGACCTTCGACGCCTTCCTGGACTACATCGTCGATCGCGTCACCGATCGCGTGGTGAACCGGCACGCGGGCGCCGTTCACCTGGTATTTTCGCAGCGTGCCGCGCTCGACCGCGCGGGGGTGCCCGTCGTGGGGGCCGACGGCGCGCCCGTGTCCGATGGGTGGCGAGCGAAGCGGGCCGCCGAGGAGGTCGTGCGGCTCCGCGCTCTCCTCGCCGCTCTCGTCCGCGACAGCGCGGACACGCCGATGGTGGACTCGGCCCACTGGCTGGCCGCCGACGGCTACCTCCGTGCGGGGACCGACGCGCCCGTCGTCGCCCGCAAAACCCCGTCCGACGAGGCCCTGGTCGGGCACGTGCGGTCGTGTTCCTGCGACTTCCGCTCGGGCCGCACGGACGGGAGGTGCGCGGTGATCCAGTCCGGTGCTGGCGCGCCCGTGCCCGAGGTCGACGACGCCACCGGCTTCCACGTCGCACCCTCTCGCTACATGGCGCACGGTCGCGAGACGATCGACCGCATCCGCGACGCCCTCGGCGACGAGGGGTTCGCGGCCTACTGTCTCGGCGCGGCGATGAAGTACGAGGACCGTGCAGGGTTGAAGGGCCCCGCCGAGGAGGACATGCAGAAGGCGCGCTGGTATCGCCAGATGCATGACCACGTCACCACGGGCACGCCCGACCCGCGCTCGTACCGGAAGGGATGATGGAGCGCATCGACGTGATCGCCGAGCTCCGTCGGCGCGGGTGGAGCAGCCTGATCGACCGGAAGCGCGCCGTGGATGCCTGCGGCGTCGACCTCGACGCCTGCGAGGCGTGGCTCCGCGATCTCGACCAGCGGCGCCTACATCCGCGCACGGCGCCGGTCACCCTGGCCGAAGTGGAGTCGGGGCGATCGCCCCAAGCTCGGGCCTACGACCCCGGCGAGGCTGGGGATGCGTGACGACCGCCGAGGCGTCGGGCCGCCCGTCCTGAAAGAAACGGACCTGGAGGGCGCCTACCGTCGCCTCATGGAGGTCCAGGGCATCGCAGCCCCGCCCGACCTCGACGCCCCTCACCCCGGGGGGGGGGCTCGCGCGCTGCGGCGGCGGAACGGGTGGCGGGGCAAACGCCGGGCGGTTCCGTAGCGCGCCTGCGCGCTATGCTCCCGGCACACGACGAGCGACGCATGGCCTCCTTCCGAGATCGGATCATCGACCGCGCCCGCACCGCCCTCCGCGGTGACGCGGTCGCGCCCCCGCCGCCGATGCCCGCGCCCGTCGCTCCCGCCACGCGCGTCGACGCCTCGACGAGCGACACGTCCAGCTACAGCGGCGCGGCGATCGCCAACGCGCTCTCCGGCCTGGGCGGGGCGCGCGACTCGGGCGCGATGGCGCGGCCCAACATGGACCGGGAGTATCTCTCCGACGAGGAGCTGATCACGCTCCTGCGCGGGACGGTCTACCGGCGGATCGTGAGCCTCCTCCCGCGCTGGTCGACGGTGAAGGGCTGGTACATCACCGACGACTCCAAGGAGGAGCGGCCCCTCGCCGAGGCCATGCGCCGCCTGGGCGTCCAGTCGGTGGTCCGTCGGGCGGACACGTGGGGGCGGGCGATGGGCGAGTCGCGGGTCCTCCTCGTCACCGACGACCCTGCGCCGCTCGATCAGCCGCTCGACCGCTCCAAGGTGCGGAAGCTCCATCGCCTGGAGGTGCTCGACCGCCGCGAGATGACGCCCATCGCCTACAACGCCGACCTCCGCGCCGGCCCGCTTGGCGAACCGCTCACCTTCCGCGTCACCCCGTGGCGTCCGGGCGTCGCCCTCCCCAACCAGGTCGTCCACGCCTCGCGGCTCCTGCGCTTCTACGGCGACGAGCTCCCGCCCTCGCAGGAAGGGCGCGCGAGCGTGGGGACGTGGGGGTGGGGCGCGGACGCGATCGGCCAGACGCTCTGGGACGCGATCCGGCACATGTCCCAGACGAGCGCGGGCGGCGCGCGGCTCGCGCAGGAGCTCTCGATCGCTGTCTTCAAGCTGAAGGCGGGCGCGGCCAAGACGAGCGGCGATCAGCGCACGGAGATGATCGCGAAGCTGCAGACGCTCAACATGATGAAGTCGATCGCCAACGCGATCTTCATCGCCGTGGACGAGGCCTTCGAACGCGTCGCCGCCGCTCCCGCCGGGTTCGAGGCGCTGTCCTCGGCCGCAGAGCGCCAGCTCGCCCTCCTCACCGGGATCCCCAACGCCCTCCTCTTCGGCGACGCTCCCTCGGGGCTCAACACCGACGGGGAGTCCTGGGAGAAGGGGTGGCACTCCAATTGCGCCGCGCACGCGGAGGAGCGCTATCGCCACCCCCTGGAGGTCATCGCCGAGATCCTCTACCACTCGGAGCAGGGCGGCGTGCCCGACGAGTGGGCGCTCCACTTCCACCCGCTCGGCCAGCTCTCCGAGGAGGCGAAGTCGACGATCCGCGAGTCAGTCACCCGCGCCGACGTGCTGGCGATCGGCGAAGGGATCCTCACCCGCGAGGAGGCGCGGACGCGGTACACGCAGCCCGGCGGCTTCGCGCTCGAGCTGCAGCCGCTGGCTGAGCTGGAGCTTGCGCCCACCCCCAAGGCCGACCCCGCCGCCGAGGCCGCCGCGCGCGCCCTGGCGGAGGAGCTGCTCGCCGGCAAGGAGCGCGAGCAGCCCGGCGAGGACGAGGAGGAGACGGACGAGGAGCCCGAGGAGGCCGTGCCCGAGCGGTCCGACGCCGCGGACGGCGCGGTCTGGATCGGGGTCGTGGTCCCTGACGCCGCCCACGCCGCTGTCGAGGGGGCGCGCGCCGCCGTGCTCGCCGCCGTCGGGGGCGAGCTGCAGACCCCCACCGACGCGCCTCACGTGACGCTGCTCTACCTCGGCGAGGTGGACGCGGTCCTCGTGCCCGAGGTGATCCAGGTCGTCCAGGCCGTCGCCGAGCGCCTCGGCCCGTTCAAGGTCAGCGCCGACCGGCCCGGCACCTTCCGCCCCTCGGGCGCGAGCGCCGGGAAAGCGCCCGTCATCCTGCACGTCGGGCACTCCTGGGAGATGGGGACGCTGCACGACGCGCTCCTCCCCCGCCTCGCGCACCTCGTGCGCATCCGTCAGCACCCGACCTACCGCCCCCACCTCACGCTCGGGTACGCGTCGGGGCTGGAGCCCGAGGACCACGGGGCCGTCGCCGAGGTCGAGGTGGCGCCGGTGGAGTGGGTGGTCGGTCGGATCGAGGTCCGCCACGGCCCCGAGGTTGTGGCCACCGTGCCCCTCGTCGGGCGCGCGGACGCAGCGCGCCGTGGGCCGGGGAGCCGCCGGTGAGCGACGGCAAGCCCGCCACCCGTCCGCCCGCCGGCATCGCCATCGACCTCGGGCCCGTCCACGAGATGGAGGATGCGCTCGCCCGGCTCGAGCTGGCCTGGCGCGAGGTGCCGGCCGGCGCGCGCCCCGGGCTCTCCCGCCTCTTCTGGCTCCACCCCAGCGGCGAGGTGGTGATCTACCGCCCGCCCTCGGAGGAGTAGGTGCCGGTCCGTACCTGCCTCGTCGACGGTCGCCCGGCGATGCGGTGGGGGCGGCGGGGCCCGCTCGTCTTCTACGGCGAGGGGACGCCGCTGCAGCCCTGGCAGGCGGCGTCGATCGTCCACGCGCGGGCGCGCGGCGTGTCGGCCCGGCGCCTCGCCGTGGACCTGGAGGCGCGGAGCGACGGCCGGCGGCGCACGGGGTGGGCGCGCGGGCGCCCGCGCTACGGCGATCGCCTCGTCGAGCTCCACGCCGAGCTGACCAGCTCGCGCCTCGCCATGGCCGAGCGCCTCTTCCTCGACCTGGCCGGGCCGGCGATCGCCGAGGTCCAGCGCGAGATGGACGCGCGCCGCGCCGACGCGAGCGCGGGCGGGGTGCTGCGGATCCTCCAGGTGTTGCGGGCGATCGAGACGGTCCTGTCCTCCACCCCCACCGACGAGGGCCTCCGCTACGTCGCCGAGGAGGTGGACGACGATGTGGTGGAGTCCACCGATCGCGAGCTCTCGCGGCTCTTCACCATCCCCATCGCCAGCGCGGCCGGGTCCGACGCCATCGTGAAGGGGTGGGTTCACGACAACGTCGGCCTGATCAAGCGGCTCGATACGTCGTGCTTCAACGACCTGGAACGGTTGGTGCTCGCCGCGGTGCACGGAGGCGCACCCATCCGCCACCTCCGCGACGACATCGCCACCCGCTTCGGCGTGCACCGGAACTACGCTAGCTTCCTTGCGCGCGACCAGGTGGCGAAGGTGGCGGCGAAGATCACGCAGGTCCAGCACACCCGCTACGGCTGCGTCGAGTACATCTGGGACACCTCGGGAGACGCGCGCGTCCGCCAGGAGCACGCTCGCCTCGATGGGATGATCCAGAAGTGGGCGGAGCCGCCGATCGCCGACCTGCGTGGACGCCGCGGCCACCCGGGCGAGGTCTGGCAGTGCCGGTGCACGGCGCTCGCCGTCCTGCCCGACGACGATCGCGACCTCCTGATCGCGCAGGCCGAGGCACGCAAGGAGCGCGAGCTGCGCGCGTTCCAGTTCAGCCCCACCGTGAAGGGCGAGATCCCCAACCGATCCGGGTTCAGCGACTGGAACGCGGCGCGGATCAGGAACCTGCGATCGGGTGTGCGCGAGGCCGTCGGGCTCACCTGACGATCACGCGATCGCCGATCACGCGATCACCACGACGGACGATCACGCGATCGCTTGCAGCGTGCGCGTGTTGCTGGTACACGTGGACCGAGCAACGCGGGATCTGCGATCACCGTCACCGACCAGCACCTCGCCACCGTCCGGCGCTTCGACGTCGGGGGGGAGCTGCTGCGCGCGGTTCGGCGGGCCAACGACGGCGTGCTCCTCGCCGAGGGCATCCCCGTCCGCGAGGGCGTGCTCATCTACCGCATGGCCGGCGGCGGGGAACGGCGAGAGCTGGTCACTCGCCAGGCGGTGCTCGACACCGCCCGCACCCTCCCCCGTGCCGCGCTCACCCTGGAGCATCCCGCCGAGGGCTTCGTCAACGCCGACTCCTACCAGCGCCTCGGCGTCGGGGACGTCGACGGCGAGGCGCTCGTCGAGGAGGACGCGCAGGGCGGGTTTGCGCGCGTGAAGGTGGCGGTGCGCCGCCGCGACGCGCTCGACGCCGTCGAGGGCGGCGTGCACGAGCTCTCGCCCGGCTACGAGGTGACGCTGGACGAGACGCCCGGCACACACCCCGTCTTCGGCCGCTACGACGCGAGCCAGATCGGCCGCTCGTGCAACCACCTCGCGCTCGTCCAGAAGGGCCGCGGCAACCAGGTCGTCCTCCGGGTCGACTCGGCCGACGCGGTCCAGGTGGGCGTCGCCACCCCCGTCGCGGGCCCGACCCGCACCGACCACGGAGCCTCCATGAAGCCCGGCCTGATCGCTCTCCTCGCCGCCCTCGGCGTCACCCGCTTCGACTCCGAGGAGCAGGCCGTCGCCGAAGGGAAGTCGGCCGCCGACAAGCTCCTCGCCGCCGACAAGGCGCGGCACGACGGCGCCGAAGACCTCGCGAAGCTGAAGGAGGAGAACGAGAAGCTGAAGGCGGACCTGAAGGCGAAGAGCGACGAGTGCGCGGAGATGAAGGGCAAGGCTGACGCCTCCGCCGCCGAGCTCGAGAAGCTGAAGAAGACCGAGGGCGACCGGAAGGACGCGGCCGAGCTGGCCGACCTCCGCGGCCTCGCCGGCAAGGTCGGCGTCAAGCACGACGGCCTCGACCTGCCCAGCCTCCGCGTCGCCGTCGCGAAGAGCCGCATCGACTCCATCGACGCGAAGTCCGACCCCGCCTACGTGGCGGGGGTGATCGGCGTCATCAAGGCCGACGTCGCCAAGCGCGGCGACAGCGTCGAGGCCGACGCCACGCGCTGGGACTGGCGCGGCGCGGGCCGCGGCGACGGCGCGGGGGCCGACCCGAAGGAGCGCGAGCGCGCCGACCGGGCCGATCCCTTCTACGACCCCTACCTGACGGCGGCCGACGCCGCCCGCACCGACTCCAGCCCCGCCGTGAAGGAGGCCTGATCCATGCCCGCCAGCTCTTTCTTTCAGACCGTCCGCGGGGCGCGTGACACTCGCCCCCTGGGGTTCATCGGCGACGCCCGCCGCAACCACGACTTCCGCTCGGTCACGGGCGTCAACCAGGACCCGCAGGCCAAGCAGGTCACCACGATCGCCGTGCCCGCCGCCCCCGACAACGAGGAGGCGTACTCGGTCACCATCGACGGCGTGACCGTCACCTTCACCACCGACGCGTCCGCCACCCAGGACGAGCTCGGCGCGGGGCTCGAGGGTGAGTTCAACGAGACGCCGGGCGCGCGCTCCAAGATGGTGGCGTCCTACAGCGCCTCCACCAACGTCCTCACGCTCACCGGCGTGTGGCCGGGCGTGTCCTCGACGCTCTCGGTCGACGGCGGCACCGGCGCGACCGAGCTCGGGTCGCCCACCAACACGACCACCGCCGACACCGCGGACGCCATCGACTTCGGCCGGGTGGTGTGCACCGACGGCTACGTGACCGACGAGGGCAACCCGAAGGTCTTCGTCCCCACCACGTCGAAGTTCTCGGCCCAGGTCGTGAGCCTGACCTTCGCGGGGAACACCGCGTCCTACTACTCCGGCACGGTCTGGATCAACGGCAAGGCCTACCAGTGGGGCGGGGTGGTCTGGGACACCAACCTGGACACCACCTGCACGGCGATCGCCGCGGCCATCAACGCGGTCATGCCGACCGAGACGGTGATCGCCGCCTCCGTGGGCAGCGGCGGCGGGGTGGTCACCCTCACCGCCGAGGTCGAGGGTGCCGAGTTCGAGGCCGTCGCGCACGCCAGCGGCCACGCGGACGCCGAGGCCACCAAGGCCTACACCACCGGGCCGAGCCGCTCGACGAGCCTGAAGCGCGCGATGGTCGGCATCAGCGTCCGCCGGCTCGACGTCGAGAACGTCACCGTCGACGGGGACGATCCCGCCTACGCCGCGAACGCGGGCGTCGAGGTCTGCACGCGCGGCTCGATGATCGTCCAGCGCGCCACCTCCGAGACGTGGGCCTGGGGCGACGACGTCTACGTCAGCCTCGCCAGCGCCACCAAGGGCCGGCTCTACAACAGCGCCAGCACCGATCGCGTCTGGATCGGCCGCGACATCGTCGCGATCGAGCGGTCCGAGTCCTCCACCACCACCGACGGGATCGGCGTCGTCCGTCTCGACATGGGAGCCTGATCATGTTCCTTCTCGTGGAAGAGAACGGCCACGTGCGCCGCCTCGACGACTCCGGCCGCGTTCAGGCCGGGATCGCGTCGCTCGTCTCGCTCTGCCAGACCCGCGTCGACGACGCTGGCCGGACGGTGCGCAACACCCACACGACCAGCATGAAGATGCTGGGCCGCCACTTCGAAGTCGCGCTTGGGAGCGTCCGCGCCGACGCTGCCGCCGTCCGCGGCGACGACTTCGCCGCGACGCTCGGCGCCTTCAACGTCCGCGACCTCACCTACCGCTTTCAGCGGGTGATGGAGGAGCGCCTTCCCCCGCTCAACGCGATGAAGGTGTTTCCGATCAACACCGAGGTGAGCCCCGGCGCGCTGAAGTACGAGCAGTACCGCGCGTACTCCACCGGCCAGGCGGTCGTGTACCGCGGCGGGTCCGGCGCCGACATCACCGAGGTCGGCATCGGGCAGGCGACCTTCCAGGCCGGCGTCGTGTACCTGGTGAGCAAGGCGACGATCGACTGGCTGGAGAACCTCCGCGCCGGGATGACCGGCCTGGACGTCCAGGGCCGGAAGATGCGCACGGCGCGCCGGGTCATCGACGAGCTCGAGAACAAGTGGGCCTTCCACGGCTCCGAGGCCAACGGCCTCTACGGGCTGCTCAACCATCCCTACGTCGACACCGCGCTCTCCCAGGTGGCCTACACCGCGGCGAGCGCCGCCGACGACATCGTCGAGGACTTCGGGTACTGGGCCAACTACGCGGAGAACCAGTCCGCGAGCACGTTCCAGCCCAACACCCTCCTGATCGCGCCGAAGCTCGCGAACGCGCTCCGCAACCGCCGCTACGGCGACAACGCGGATCGCTCCATGCTCGACTGGATGCTGGCGGCGAACCCGCACATCACCCGCGTCGAGGTCGTCCGCGAGCTCAACGACGCGGGCGGCACCAACATCCACGCGATGGCGTTCTGCCGCGCGGCCTCGGGGTCGGACAGCTCCATCGAGCTCGTCAAGCCCATGATGCCGACGCTGCTCCCCCCCGAGCAGCGCGCCCTCGCCTCCGAGATGTTCCTGGTGAGCGCCTTCGGTGGCCTCAACCAGCGCGAGGTCGGTGACAACCTCGTCGTCTACGTCGAGGGCGAGTAGCGATGGAAGCCGAGTCCGCCGCCCCCACGGGCAGCACCACGCCGCCCGCCGCCACCCCGCCCGCCGCCCCCAAGGCGACGGCGCGGGCCGCGTCCGCGTCCACCAAGCTGGCGATCTCCAACGACGGCACGCGCCGCATTGTCATCGGCCCGCCCCCGAAGTCGAAGGGCGGGCAGCGCGCCATGGCGCTCGCCTTCGACACCAAGGACGACTCGCTCGTCGACAAGGCGAAGCGGCTCGGCACCGCGCACCTCGTCGAGGGCGAGCGCGCCGAGTCGATCAAGTCCAACAAGGTCGTGGCCGCGCTCGCGCCGAAGCTCGGCCTGCGGCTGGCCTGACGCGATGTCGACGGAGTCCGAGGCGGTTCTGCCCATCTTCCGCAAGCTCGCGCCCGAGTTCGCGAGCACAGTGGACGCGACCGTCGAGGACCTGATCGACGAGTGCGTCCTCTGGCTCGACTCCGAGACGTTCGGGTCGCGCACCTCCTCGGCGGTGGCTCGCCTCGTCGCCCACGAGCTCACGCTCCAGGCGCGCGAGGCGGCCACGTCCACCGGCTCGTCCGGCGTCGGGCCCGTCACCTCCATCGGCACCGGCGACCTCTCCGTCGCCTTCGCCGGCCCTTCCGTGTCCTCGCACTCCCACGAGGACGAGTACTACCGCCAGACCCGCCACGGGCTGGCCTTCCTCCAGATCCGTGACAGCAGGGCCGAGGTTGGCTTCGGACTGCTCACGTAGGAGTCCGCGATGTCCCGTACCCGCCACGTCTTCGAGAAGGTCTTTGCGCTGGCCATCGCCGTGGTCGGCATCGCCATCCGCCCCGACGCCGCCACCGCGGCCGCGGACAGCCCGCGCGTCGAGGCCGGTGCCGGCGCCCCGACGGCGGTGCGACCCGTCGCCTCGATCTGGCTCCGCATCGACGGCGCGAACAACAACGAGCGCGTCTACGTGAGCGACGGTGCGACCTGGGAGGCCGTGCCCTTCGACGCGGGCGACGACGCCTTCGACGACACCGGCAACTACTTCGCCACCGACACGATCAAGGCGGCGTTCGCGGCGCTCGCCACGCAGATCGGCGGCGCCACGGCGACGACCTACAACTTCACCAACGGCACGGGGTCGAAGCTCGCCGACAACGACGCCGTCTACGCCGCGCTGAACAAGCTCGACCAGGCGTTCGTCGCCCTGCTCTCCATCGCCAACGGGGCGGGCGCCTCGATGGTGGGGGTCGAGGACACCGCGACCTTCTTCGCGGGCGCCAACCTGGAGGTGGCGCTCGCCGAGCTCGCCATCGCCCTGGGCGGCACCAACTCGACGACCCGGAACTACTCCACCAACAACTACGTCGCCGACAACGACTCCCTCGTCATCGCAGTGGGCAAGCTGGACGCGGGCGCGAAGGCCGCCCAGGATCAGGCCGACCTTGCCTCCGAAACGCTGCTGCCGATGGCGGTGCTCGGGGCCTGGGGTATCGACGTCGATGGCGCCGAAACCAACGGCGGAGGTCTGGTCGGCTCGACTCCGACCCTGACCGAGGCCGCGCTGGGCCAGGCGGTGGTCGAGGACGGTGGCGTGTTTGCGAGCCTCGGGGGCGGCCCGAACGCCGGGTACACCTCCAACTGGCAGCTCTTCCCGGACGTGCCCGTCGCCAACGACGCCATCTACTTCGGCGCCTCGCTCAAGTTCTGCGAGATCGCGATCGCGATGTCCGCCACGGTCCAGGCGTCGACCGGGGCCGCGTTCACCTGGGAGTACTGGAACGGCGCCGCGTGGGTGCCGCTGACCCTGGCTCGGGACGGGACCAGCGCCGCGGCGTCCAACGGCTCGCGTGCGTTCGAGCGCGACGGTGCAATCCACTTCGTGCCCCCGGCCGACTGGGCGCAGTCCACCGTCAACGGCGGCACGCTGTTCTGGGTCCGCTGCATCGTGGTCACCGCCGCCAACATGGGCGTGGCGCTCGGCCTCACGGACGGCAAGAGCCACGAAATCGTCACTCCGAACGGAGGCTGGGTTTCCCGACACACCGGGACGATCACCACCCTGCGCCTCGCCGACGGTGCCGCGACCCTGCACACGACCGCCGACGTGAAGTTCATCCTCATGAACTACACGACCGGGGCGCATTCCGGGGAACTCACCTTCGCGCAGGACCGACGCACCCAGCGCTGGACGGGCCTGACCCTGGCGATCGCCGCCGGCGACGTTCTTGGGGTCCTGGTCACCCAGGAGGACACCGGCGCCGAGCCGTCCGGGGTGATGCTCGAACTCGGGATCACCATCACCTGATCGGAGGAGGCATGGCCTCGAGGGTGATCGACTCCGACCGCGGTTATCGCGAGCTCCTCCGGGGGCTCGCGGAGCTGGGCGAGCCGTCCGTCTACGTCGGAATCCTCCAGGACAAGGGGATGCTCCGCGAGCGCCGCGAGTACAAGCGCACCAAGGGCGGGAAGATCACGAAGAAGCGCAGGCGGATCGCCGTCGAAGATCCCGAGGCGATCACCCTCGTCGAGATCGCCACCATCAACGAGTTCGGGAGCGAGGACGGGCGGGTGCCCGAGCGGTCCTTCATGCGCTCCACCATCGACGAGAACGAGAAGCGCTACCAGCGCCGCCTCGACGCCGTCGCCGGCAAGACCGTGGACGCGATGGTGGAGGGCGGGACCGCAGCCGGCGAGGCGGCCATGCGCGAGGGCCTCGGCCAGCTCGGGCTCCTCGTCGAGCGCGACATCAAGTCGAAGATCCGCGACCTGCGCGAGCCCCCCAACGCCCCCGCCACCCTCGCCCAAAAATACCCGGGCGACAATCCGCTCATCGAGACGGGGCGGATGCGCCAGGCGATCAGCTTTCGTGTCGAGGTCGGGAAGAAGGTGACGACGTGATCCTCGGCATCGAGTCCCTCACCCGCCGTCGCTACGCCGCGGGCGAGCGCGGCACCGACGGCCGCTGGGAGCAGGGCGACGCCACCGACGCCACCATCCGCGCGAGCGTCCAGCCGGCCTCCGACGACGACCTGAAGACGCTGCCCGAGGGCGAGCGCACGCGCCGCGCGAAGCGGATCTACACGAGCTCGGAGCTGCGCCTCGTCGACCAGGACGCGGGGACCTCGGCGGACCAGGTCCAGGTCGACGGCGACTGGTACGAGGTGCGGCTGATCCAGCGCGAGCGCTCGCTCCTCGCCCACTACCGGGTGATCGTCCTGGCGGTCCAGGAGGGCGAGGAGTGAACCGTCGCGCCCTCGCCGCGCTCGTGCTCCTCGTCGGCGCGTGGCTCTCGCTCGCGCTCGTGCCCCTGCTCGGGGTAGGGTGAGCCGTGCCTTCCACCACCTCCGTCGACGAGCGCATCATCCAGGCCATCCGCGCCTGGCTGAAGGCGGCGGCGGCGCGAGGCGGGCTCACCGACGCCCAGGTGGTGGTCGCCGACGACAAGGGGCCGCGCCCCCCGAAGCCGTACCTCACCGTGAACGTCACCACGCTCGGGAGCGCGATCGGCGTGGACGAGCGGGCCGATCGTCTCGCCGACACGATCGTGATCGGCAACGGCGCGGCGGGGGCGGTGTACGCGATCACCGTCGGGGGCACGGCGATCAGCTACACGCGCCTCGCCGACGACACCAACTCGACGGTGGCGGCGGCGATCGTGGACCTGATCAACGCCGTCGATCACCACTTTGCGGAGGCGTCCGGCGCGACGATCACCGCGTCCACCGCGCACGGGGATCTGGCGATCAGCACCGCCGACGCGAAGATCACCCTCACCGCCGATGCCGTGCCCGTCGTCACCTTCCTCGGGCAGCGGCGGGCCTCCGTCTCCGTCCAGGGCTTCGGGTCGGAGACGTCGGAGTGGCTCGAGCGCGCGGCCATGCGACTGCAGATCCCGAGCGTTCAGACCGCCTTGGACGCCGCTGGGTTGAGCGTCCTCACGCGCGGCGGTATAACGGACGTGGCCCGACTGCTTGACACCGAGATCGAGCCCCGCTTCCTCCGCGAGTTCGAGGTGTTCTACGCGCTCCGCACCGACCCCGCGTCGGTGACCCCGCTGGAGCAGGTCGTCACCACCGTCACGCTCGAGGACGTCGAGGACGACCCGGACCCCTACACCGTCACGATCGAGGACGACCTGACATGACCACGACCACGCACTCCGAGAACGTGACCGTCAACGTGTACCTGGACCCGAGCCCCGCCCCCGAGGCCGGGTTCGGGGTCGTCATGCTCCTCGTGCCGAAGGCCACCAACAGCCTGAACGGCGCGCGCGTGCTGGAGGTCGCCAGCTACGAGGAGGCCGAGACGGCGCAGACGGCGGGCTACATCAGCGCCTCGTCCCTGCTCGCGGCCGAGGCAGCCTTCGCCCAGCGCCCCAAGCCCGAGTCCTTCAAGTTCGGCAACGTGGACCTGGTCGGCGGGGAAACCTACGCCACCGGCCTCACCGCGGTCATCGCCGCCGACGAGGACTTCTACGGCGTCTGCCTCGCCGTCCGCACCGACGCGGAGATCGTCCTCGTGTCCGACGCCGTTGAGGCGGCGTCGAAGAAGATGCTCTGCGCCTTCCAGTCCGACGACGCCTCCTGGCTCGACGCGGGTGTGCCTGCGGGGGTGTCGACGATCATGGGCACGAGCGGCAACGAGCGCACCGTCGCCTGCTACCACACGACGGACACGGAGTGGATGGACGTGGCCGTCATGGTCAACCGCCTTCGCTTCGACCCCGACGAGCGGAGTGCTCCCTGGCACGGCTTCCTCGCCCGCGGCATCGACGACTACTCGTCCGCGCCGACCGCGACGCAGCGCACGCTCGCGATCGCCAACAACGCGAACCTCGGCCTGCCCTACGGCGGGCAGGACTTTGTGCTCGACCCCGGCGTCAACGCGACGGGCCGGTCCATCGACGAGATCGTCACCTCGGACTGGTTCTCCACCCGCCTCCAGGAGCGCGTCGCCGCGCTCGTGGTCGCGCACGGCGAGCGCGGCGAGAAGATCGTCGTCGACAAGTCGGGCCAGAAGAAGCTCCTCGCCGTCATCGAGGGGCTGTTGGAGCAGGGCGTCGCCGCGGGACACTTCGTGTCCGGCCAGACCGAGGCGGTGGCCGAGTCGATCACCTCGACCGACCTCACCAACCGGCGCCTCCGGTTCACCGTCCGCGCCCAGCTCGCCGTCTCCGGCCGGCTCTTCACCTTCAACTGCTACTTCAGCCGCAACCCGATCGCCGACGACGAGTAGTCGTTCCCGCGGAGTGATCCATGTCGACGCCCCTGAAGACCTACGACCTCGCGTCGGTGTTCCTGCTGATCGGCGGCTACCAGATCGGTGGCTTCGGCGAGGACGGCGCTGTCTCGTTCGAGTACGGCAAGCCCGTCGCGTCCGCCAAGGTGGGCGGGGACGGTCAGGCCGTGGTCAGCCGCAACAACGACTACTCGATGACGGCGACGATCACCGTCATGGAGAGCTCCAAGTCGTACAAGGATCTCTTCACGCTGTACTCGGCGCAGCAGGAGGAGGAGGCGTTTGAACGGCTGGAGTTCCGCATGGAGGACGAGATCAACGGCGACAAGGTGGCCGACCAGTACTGCGCCTTCCTGGAGCTGCCCGCGCCGAACAAGGCGCGGAGCGCGAGCGAGCGCGAGTTCAAGGTGTTCCTCCCGAACGCCCGCAAGACCCTGAAGCTGGGCAACACCATCACGGTCTGACGCGACTGCGATAGCATGGGAGCACACCCGAGGTGCCTCCCATGTCCGACGCCAAGCGCTTCACCCTCACCGACGCCGACGGTCGCCCGCACGAGTACGAGGTCACGCCCCACCCGCCCAGCGAGGGGATGGAGATCATGTGGCGCCTCGTCGCCTTCGGCGCGGAGCCGCTGGGCGGCGCCGTCAAGGGACTCCTGGCGATGGGCGACATGGGCTCCATCGCGAAGCTCCTCGACGACCCGAAGGGCCTGCAGAAGCTCGGCAAGGCCGTCGACTTCGCGGCGCTCGGCCGGGACGTCAAGGCCTCGGTCCAGTCCACGCCCATGTCCGACCTCACCAAGGCCATCGTCGCGAAGACGACCCGCGACGGCCAGCCGCTCGCCAACGCGCTGCACTTCGACCGCGCCTACGTCTGCAACTACGGGGAGCTGCTCGCGGCGCTCTGGAGGGTGGCGACGATCAACCGTTTTTTGTCGCTGCCCGGTATGTGATCGAGCGGCCCAAGCCACCGTCGCAGCCCTACTCCCTGCGGCGTGCGGCCGAGCGAGCCGCCGCCGACGGAGTAGACTGGTGGACGATGCGCATCGTGGCGTCCGACCTCATCCCCGACGGCCTCGCCGATGTGCGGTACCGATGGACCTTCGCCGACACCGTCGAGGGGCACATGGCCCTCGACGTGCTCGAGGAGGCGCGGGAGCAGCGGCGGCGCGAAGCGGAGGTGAACCGTGGCCCGTAAGGTGACGATCCGCGAGCTCCTCGTCAAGCTCGGCATCAAGGCCGACGACAAGTCCGTCGAGCGCTTCGACGACGGCCTGGAGCGCGTGAAGCAGCACATGGGGGATCTCGTCCGCGTCGCGGCCGTGGTCACCTCGGCGCTCACCGCAGGCGCCGTCGCCATGGTCGCCCAGGCGACCTCCACCGCCGCGCACGCGAAAGAGGTGGAGCGCCAGGCCGCCGCCCTCGGCCTCACCACGGACGCCTACCAGGAGCTACTCTACGCGGTCGAGAAGTACGGCGTCGAGGCGCAGGACCTGGCGGACGCCTTCGGCCAGATCACCGGGAAGGCGACCGAGGCCGCTGCTGGCGGCGAGGACGCGGCCGCCGCCTTCGCGGCGATCGGCATCTCCGTCGAGCAGCTCCATGGCACCTCGCCCGAGGAGGTCTTCAACCTCATCGCCGGCGGACTCGGCAAGACCGAAGACGCGGCCACGCGCCTCGACATCGCCAACAAGCTCCTCGGCGAACAGATGGCGCGCCAGCTCCTCCCGCTGCTGATCCAGGGAGAGGAGGGGCTCGCGAAGCTGCGCGGAGAGGCGCACGCGCTCGGCGTGGTGCTCTCGGCCGAGAGCATCGCCCAGGCGGCCGAGTTCTCGTCCCAGGTGTCGGTGCTGGGCACGGTGGTGACGAGCCTCCGCAACGAGCTCGGGCTGGCACTCATCCCCACTCTGTCGAAGCTGGCGAGCCGGTTCATGGACTGGATCTCCGCCAACCGGGAGGTGATCAGCCAGAAGATCGACGTGTTCGCGGAGAAGGTGAGCGCCGCCTTCGACGCCGCCGCGCGCGCGGTCACTGCGGCCAACGACGCGGTGGGCGGGGCCGAGGGGTGGGCGCGGCTCAGCGCCATCCTCGCCGGCCTCACCGGGGCGGCCGGCGTCGGGTACGTGGTGGTGAAGTTCGCGCTCCTCGCGTTCGCCATCGCCGACACCGTGGCGGCGGCGGCGGCGTTTGTGGGGGGCGGCACCATCCTCCTCGTGCTCGTCGTGGGGATCGGCTACTACCTCGGCCTCATGATCGGGTGGCTGGCGGAGATCGCCGGGCTCCTGCTCGTGTTCGAGGACTGGATCACCTACCTGCAGGGCGGGGACTCGGTCATCGGCCGACTGATCGCGAAGTTCCGCGACGCCGACGGGCTTCTCGGCGCGCTCGCGCGCGCGGCCGAGGCGATGGGCCGGGTGTGGAGCGCGGTGTTCAACCTCGCCGGCATCTACGTCGACAACCTCGTCGCTCGCCTCCAGCCGGCGATCGACTTCGCCAAGGCGCTGGGCACGGCGATCCTCGACTACATCGTGCGCGCCCTCGACATGGCCGTGCCGCTGATCGACGCCGTTGCCGCCGGCCTCAACGGCCTCGCCAGCGCGCTCGGGAGCCCCGCGGCGCAACAGGCCGCGGCGACGGCCGGGCGCGCAGACGCGGGCCTCGTCGAGGCGATGGCCAGCCCCGGACTCATGGCGGCGCGCGGCGTCGACGCGGCCGCGAGCTCGGCCTCCTTCGCCCCGCTGGCGGGCGGCGGGGCGGCGAGCGCAGGACGCGCCGTCAACATCGGCGGCGACATCAACATCAGCGGCGCAGGCTGGACAGAGGACCAGGTGAAAGACGTGGTGCGGTCGATCCTCGCCGAGCGGGGCCGGATGGCGCAGGAAGCCTTCCGGTCCACGGAGGTGTAGCGTGGGGATCTCGATCATCCGCGCCGACGGATCCACGACGCTGAGCTTCGACGGTGTGATCACCTACAGCCTCGCGCGCTCGGTCACGACCACCGATCATCCGATCGAGGACGGGAGCACGATCACGGACCACGCGCAGCGCCAGCCCGCGATCCTCGGCGTGCGGGCGGTGGTGACGGAGACTCCGTGGGTGCACGTCTCGTCCAGCGGCGGCGCCGCGCGGGTGAGCGCCGCGCTCGACTTCCTCGACGCGGCCGCCGCCGAGCGGCTCACGGTGGTGACCGACCGCTACGGCACGCTCGAGAACATGCTCCTCACCCGCTACCCCTCGACGGAGGAGGGGGCCGGGAAGCTGGAGTGGGATCTCGAGTTCCGCGAGATCAAGATCGCCACCGCCGGCCTCGTCGAGGTCCCGCCCGACGTCCCCGCGGCCGACACCTCTGCGGGTGCGGGCCTGCCCGACGCGCAGGATGTGGGCGAGCAGCCCACGACCTCGACGGAGACGGACCCCGAGCAGGAGGCGGCGGACAAGAGCCTGCTCCTCAACCTCCTCGAATCGGTGGGCGCCGAGCCGTGACCGCCGCGCTGGTCCGGCTCGAGGACCGGGAGCGCGTCGAGGTGCCGGGGGTCGGGCCGGTCTGGATCACCACCCACGCGCGGGCGCGCATGGCCCAGCGCGGCGTCGCCGACGAGGATCTCGTCGTGGCCCTCGCCGCGGACGCGCGGAAGCTCCGCGCCGCCCTCGTGCTCGCGCGCGGCCGGTGTGGCGGGGTGAAGGTGGCGCTCGGCCGCCTCTACGTCGTTGTCGTCGATGACGGCCAGTTCGCCGTCGCCACCGTGTACCGGCGCGCCCGCGCCGGGTAGGATGGAGCATGGGCCTGCAGCTCTCCGCCTTCCCGAGCCTCCCGCAGTCGACGCAGACGGTGACGCTGGAGGGCACGCAGTTCCGGGCGCGCTTTACCTGGCGGCACCGGTGCCAGGCCTGGTACCTCGACCTCTACAGCCTCGACGGCACGGCCATCGCGCTGGGCCGGCGCCTCTCGCCGGGGTGGGGCCCCGTGTTCGGGCTTTCCGTCGTCGAAGGGCCCGAGGGCCTGCTTCTCGTGCACGGCACGGACGGCTACGCGCGCGAAGACCTCGGGGCGGGCCTGCACGTCCGGTACTTCACCCGGGACGAGCTCCGCGCCGCCCAGGCGGCCGAGGAGGACGACGGGGTGGTGATCGAGGTGTAGGCCGGCTACGCGGGGTCGGCGGGGCCGCCGCGGGTGAGACGCCCCACATCCCCCCAGGCGCCGCCCGACGCGGCGGCCCCCGCCTCGGGGTAGGATCCGCGCATGGCCCTCTTCGGTCGCCAGGTGCACCTCCAGCTCGGGACGTCCGGCTCAACGGGCAAGACGTTCTCGGGGTTCCGCGTCACCTTCGACGTGAAGATGACGCGCAGCTCGACTCCCAACGAGGCGGTGATCGAGCTCTACAACCCGAACCCCGCCACGGTCGCGCTCGCCCAGGACCCCGACGCAGTGATCCGGCTCCTCGTCGGGTACGACACCCCGCTGCAGGTTTTCACCGGCAACCCGATCAAGAATGGGGTGAGGCTCGAGCGGAGGGGCCCCGACCGCGTCCTCCGGCTGGAGGCCCAGGACGGCGGGAGGGCGTGGGGGAGCGCGCGCATCAGCGTCAGCTTCGCGACCCAGACCACGCTCCGCCAGGTCTACGACGCCATCGCCGAGCAGCTCGGACTCCCCGCCGGCACCATCCGCCTCGACGAGGATCTCGTCTTCCCGCAGGGGATCGCGCTCGCGGGCCCCGCGCGCGACGTCCTCGACCGCCTCGCTACCTCGACGGCGAGCGAGTGGTTCATCCGCGACGGGGTGCTGCAGTTCGTGGGCAGCGGCGAGGACACCGGGGAGGAGGCGATCGTGTTCTCGGCCACCGGTGGGAACCTTATCGGAAGCCCGACGCCGAAGGACGACGGCATCGAGATCAAGGCGCTGCTCGCGCCCACGCTCCGGCCCGGCCGCACCTTCAAGGTCGAGAGCGCCGACTACAACGGCCTCTACGTCGCGCAGGACGTGGCTTTCCGCGGCGACTCTGGCTGGGACCAGGCCTTCTACGTCATCGCCTCGGGCACGCCGCGCAGCTCGTGAGCGTGGTAGCCTAACGTCGCTCTCGCTCTCCCCTGCCCCGGAGGTTCCGTGCTCTTCTTCGCCCTGCTCGCCGCCGCCTGCGCTCCCTGGCCTGCTCACGAGGGGGCCGTCTGGCCGCTCCCCGACGTCGCCGAAGCCGAGCCCTACGGCCCGCACCTGGACGACGACTTCTCGCGCTTCGCCAGCGCCCCGGTCTACGACGTCGTCGAGCGCCCCGCCGCCATCGTCGTCGAGCTCCCGGCCACCGTCGCGCCCGCGCTTCCGCAGGCGCGCGTGGACGCGCCGGCCACGGGGGCGCGCGCCGAGAGCGCCGCCGCCGCCCAAGCGGTCGCACTCGCCCAGGGCGACGCCGGCGCGCGGTAGGGGTAGGCTGGCGCATGCCCGCGGTCACCCCCACCGAAGCGGACCTGCTCCTCGCCGCCGTCCGCTCCCAGCTCGCCCGGGTGCACACCTCGCTCCCGGGCGTCGTCGTCTCCTACGACGAGGCGACGCAGACGGCGACGGTGAGGCCGTCGGTGCGGTTTAAGTTCAAGGACGCCGACGGGGTGATCCAGGCCTACGACCCGCCCGCGATCGCCAACGTCCCGGTGGCCTTCCCGAGGTCAGGGGCGTTCTCGATCACCTGGCCGATCGCGGCTGGGGACACGGTCACGCTCTGGTTCTCGGAGCGGAGCCTCGACGAGTGGAAGAGCGTGGCCGGGAGCACGCACGAGGCGCGCGACGTCCGGCGCTTCGACCTCTCCGACGCGGTCGCCTACCCGGGCGGCTACAGCCCCGCCGACGCGCTCGCCTCGTCGGCCTACGCGGCCGCCGCGCTCGTCATCAAGGCCGCGGAGATCCGCCTCGGGTCGAGCGCCGCCACCAACTACGTGGCGCTCGCCAACCTCGTCCTGGCCGAGCTCAACGCGCTGCGGACCGAGATCATCGCGCACACCCACGCGACCGGCGTGGGGCCGACGGGGCCGGCGATCGGGGTAGGCCCGGCGTCGTCCTCCGTGGCCGCCACCAAGGTCAAGGCGGAGTAGACATGGCGCTCGACAAGGCTGGGCTGGAGGCGGCGCTGCTCGCGATCTTCAACGACCTCTCGGGGAAGACGGCGGCCCAGGGCGCGGCGGCGCTCGCCACGGCGATCGACGACTACGTGAAGACGGGCACGGTGGACTTCGGCGTGGGGCAGATCACCGGCCTCGACGCGCCGAGCGGCGACAGCCACGCGCTGCTCACCGCCACGGGCGGGACGATCAGCTAGGCCGGGGGCGTCGACTCGCCGTAGAGGTCGCTCCCCCAGCAGTGGAGGAGGCCGTCGACGTCGAGGCCGCAGGCGTGGTTGGTGCCCGCGCCCACCGTGACCAGGTCGGCGGTCGGCGGGGTCGTCTTGCTGCTCGTGTCGTCCCCCCAGCACGTCGCGCCCGCGCCCGTGGTCGCGCACGAGAACTCGTAGCCGGCGGCCACGTCGATGAAGCTTGAGCCCGAGGGCGGCGTGGCCTCCTCGTCCCGGTCGCGCCCCCAGCACGAGAGCTCGCCGGTGGCGAGGACCGCGCAGGCGTGCTGGACGCCCGCGGAGACGCTCACCGCCGCGGAGCTCGGCGGCGACGTCTCGCCGTAGGCGTCCTGCCCCCAGCACCGGAGCGTGCCCGAGGCCTCCAGGCCGCAGGCGTGGTAGGCGCCGGCGGAGAGCGAGACGAGCGTGTAGGCCGGCTCGGCCGGGGCGCTCCCCCAGCACTCGACCGTGCCCGCGGTGGTGATCCCGCACGTGTAGTAGAGCCCGGCGTCCAGCTCCGAGAACACGCCGGCCGGCGCGCGCGCCTGGCCGAGGCGGTTGTCCCCCCAGCACGTGACGGTGCCGGCGACGTCAAGCGCGCACGTGTGGGCGCCGCCTGCGGCGACGTCGACGTAGACCCCGGTCGGCGCGGTGGCCTGGCCGGCGGTGTCGTCCCCCCAGCAGTCCAGCTCCCCGGTGGAGCGGAGGGCGCAGGCGTGCCCCGCGCCCACGTCGAGGGCGGTGTAGTCGCGGACGTCCGCGCCGTCGCAGTCCTGGTCCACGCCGTCCCAGGATGCCTCGGCGGCGCCCGGGAACGCGTCCACGTCCGCGTCGTCGCAGTCGTCTCCGCCGCTCTCCATCGAGGCGTGCGCGTCGCCGTCCTCGTCCTCGCCGTCGACGCCGTCGCAGTCCTGGTCGAGTGCGTCGCCGACGAAGTCCGCGGCGCCCGGGTGGACACGCGCGTCGACGTCGTCGCAGTCGTCGGCCGCGTAGCCGTCGTCGTCGCAGTCCTCGCAGGCGGGCGCGGTGTCGGTGTCGCCGTCGGTGTCCTCGCTCCCCGTGTCGCCCGTCTCGGCGGCGCTGTCCTCGGCCGAGTCGGTGTCGGTGTCGAAGGCCGTGTCCACGGCCGTGTCCTCGACCTCGACGGCGGTGTCGTCGGGACGCGCGGCGTGGGTGGGGACGGACACGTCGTCGGTGGGCGCGCAAGCGATCGCGAGGAGGAGCGTGATCATGGGGTTCTCCGGGGGCTTGGTCGGTTACCCTACGTCCATGGCGGCGGTCGCGGTTGACGTCGGGCTGGGTTCAGACGGGGATCTCCCGGGCGTTATTCGGTTCGTCTCGGGGTTGGACCTGATCGTCCAGCGCGTCGAGCGTCGACTGCGGACGTTCCGCGGCGAGTACTTCGCCGACGTGCGCGTCGGGCTGCCCTTCTTCGACTGGATCCAGCAGAAGCCGCCGGCCGTGGACAGCATCGGCGCCGTCCTCCGCAAGGAGATCGAGACGACTCCGGGGGTGATCCGCGTCGAGGACTGGACGGGCGGCTTCGACGTCGACACCCGCACCCTCACCTACTCGGGCACCATCCGCACCGCGGACGGCGAGGCCGCGATCACCGTCCTCCCGATGGGCGAGCCTCGTGCGGGGAACCGCTCGGCAAGCACGCGCCTGGTCATCCGCACGCGCAGGATCGGGCCGATCACGTAGGCCCACGCCTCGCGCCGGGGTAGACTCGCGACGAGGGCTACTGCATGGCCGAGGAATGGGGCCTGACCGAAGCGGGCTACGTCGCCCCCCGGGGGGCGGACTTCCTGACGCGCATCCGCGACGGCTACATCGAGCGCGTCCGCGAGAACACGGGCCTGACGATCACCGTCGATTGGGACCACGACGTCTTTCTCGGCCCCATCAGCGACATCATGGCCGATCTCCTCGGCGAGCTCGGCGAGGCCTCGCAGGCGCTCTTCGACTCTTGGGACGTGGGGAACGCCACCGGACTGCAGCTCGACAACCTCTGCCTGATCGTGAACGTGCGCCGGCGCGAGGCCACCTACTCGACGTGCACGGTCACGATCACCGGCACCGCGGGCACGATCATCACCGAGGGGAGGATCGTCGAGGGCGGCGGATCGGACGATCGCGCGCGCTGGACGGTGACCGAGGACGTGACGATCGGCGGCGGCGGTACGGTGGACGTGATCGTGCAGGCATCCGATCCCGGCGTGATCGAGGCCGACGTCGCGGAGATCGTCACGATCGTCACGCCCGTGTCCGGGTGGACGTCCGTGACCAACGCCGCCGCCGCCACCCCCGGCGAGGCGCGGGAAAGCGACGCGGCGCTGCGGAAGCGCCGCCAGCAGTCCCTCCAGACGGCGGGGAGTCGCTCGCTCAACGCGCTGCGCGCCAACGTCCTCGCCGCCGACGGGGTGACGGCCGCGGTCGTCGTCGAGAACGACACGTCCACCACCGCCACCATCGAGGGGATCTCCTGCCTCCCCCACTCGGTCGCGGTCGTGGTCTACCCGAGCACGCTCACCGACGATCAGAAGACGGAAGTGGTGCAGGCCATCTACGACCACCTCCCCGCGGGCATCGCCACCAACGGCGCCCAGACGGCCACGGTGACGGGTGCGGACGGCTTCGCGAAGACGGTTCGCTACGGCTTCGCTGCCTCCAACACCGTCAACTCCGCCGTCACCGTCACGCTCATGGCCGGGTTCGTGCTCGACGACGTCGAGGAGCCGATCCAGGAGCTGATCTCCGACTACTTCCTCGCGCTCGACGTCGGCGAGGCGGCGAGCATCCTTCAGATCCTCGCGCTCATCGCCACCGTCGACGGCGTGAGGACCGCGAGCGTGCTCCTCAACGGCGGCGCCGTGGACGTCGATCCGAGCGCCACGTCCCTCAACGTCCTCGGCACCAACACGGTCAGCACGTGACGACCGAGCCGTCCTTCGCGGCGAGCATCGAACTCGCTTACATCCCCGACCACCGGGAGCGAGCGCGGAAGCGGCTGCTCTCCCAGGACTGGGACAAGCCGCGGATCGCGTCCCTCGCGGAGGCCCTCGGCATGGGCGCGCAGGCGCTGGAGGACGTGTACTTCGACCTCCTCATGGGACGGAGGCTCGAGTCGTCGGTGGGGGCCCAGCTCGACACGTGGGGGGCGATCGTCGGCGAGGCGCGCGGGGCGCTCGGCGACACGGACTATCGGCGCTTCATCGAGGCGCGCGTCGCGGCCAACGTCTGCAAGGGGTCGGTAGACGAGCTCCTCGCCATCTGGGAGCTCGTGACCTACCCGTCCACGGTGCGGTACCTGTCCATGTACCCGGCGGGGTTCAAGCTCCAGGCCGTGCGCCCGCGCCTGTTCAACGCGCGGATGGCGCGGCGCGTCTCCCGCTTCATGGCCGACGTGAAGCCGGCCGGGGTGACGATGGTGCTGATCGAGGCCCTGCCCGGGTACTTCGGGTTCGACGGCAACCCCGCCGCGCTGGGCTATAACGTCGGCAAGTTCGCACGGGTGCTGTGACATGGGCAAGCCTACGACCGTTCCTCCGACCTGGGCCTACGACGCCGCCGCCGACGTCGACACGCCCCCCACGCAGCAGCGTGCGATCGGCTGGATCGCCGAGGACATCCCGCCCGCCGGGTGGATCAACTACCTGTACAAGTGGTGGTCGAGCTGGCTCGACTACCTGCAGGGCGCCTACCCCGGCTTCGACACGCTCGAGGACGCCTACGCTGGCCTCACCGCGGGCGACGCCGCGATCGTGTACGAGGCGGACCGCAACTCCATTGCCGGCGACGAGCACTCGGACGGCGGCACGGCGGCGGCCGCGGTGACGGCGGTGTGCGCCACCGGCATCGACGTCGTCTTCGCCGACGGTGGCGATCCGAAGATGGTGGCGCGCGCCGACATGGACACCGTCGTCCGCACCTTCACCAAGACCAACGCGGGCACCGTCCAGAAGCTCGTCAACGACGGGAGCCGCCTTTACGCCGCTTACGGCAACTACGTCGAGGCCTGGAACCTCTCGACCGGCGCGTCGGTGTGGGTGTACGACCACGGCGCGACGGTCTGGGACATCGCCGTCTACGACGGCCGGCTCTTCCTGGGGGGTGTGTCGGGCACGGGCGCGAAGGAGGTTCGGTCGATCAACGCCGAGGTCGGCGGCGCGGCGCAGTGGTCGTACAACCACAACGGAACGGTGTTCAGCGTCACCGCCACGCACAACCGGGTGATCATCGCGGGCGCGGCCTCGGGCCACGCCTCGGGCGCGCACATGCGAGCCCTGCAGCACGCCACCGGGAACGACGCCACCAACGAGGGCGGCACCGCCGCGGACACCACGGGCGTCGCCTGGAACCGGGTGATGGCCAACGCCATCTCCGCCAACTCGCTCGCCGCGGACGCCCGCGGCCTCTGGGTGGTGGACGACACCGCGAACACGGTGATCCGCATCGACGTCGCGCTGGGCACGACGGTGCAAACCAGCGCGACGATGACGGCGATCAACGCCAACCACGGGATCGCCGTCGACCAGGACTACGTGATCCTCGGCACCGACGACTACGTGTACGCGCTCGACCGCGCCACGCTCGGGACGGTGTGGAGGCACTACTTCAGCGGCGCCACGGCCCGATGCGTCGACAGCGACGGGTGCGCCGTCTACGGCGGGTTCTCCAACGTCGGTGGTGACCAGGGCGTCCGCCGCATCTACCGTGGAAACCGCCCGCACTACTTCCGACGGATCACCATCGGCGGCGCGGGCGCCGAACGATACCAGGTCAACCCCCGCAAGATCGTGGCCGAGTAGGAGGGCAGCATGGGCGCGTTCGAGAAGGCCAACGACCTCGCGATCCTCGCGGGCGGCCGCAAGCCGCAGTGGGAGGAGCAGGCCACCTACACCGGCGCTCCGTCCACCCCGAGCTCGGGCGTGTACCTGGAGAACGCGCTCGCCGCCGCGATCGCGATCGGGCTCCGCGAGGAGGCGCACCGGCGCACCGCGCGGGTCACCGTCGACACCCTCGACCTGGCCGCGGACTACACCGTCACCATCGGCGGCGTCGCGTGCACCGCGGCGGGGCCGCACGCGAGCCTGGCCGCGCTCCTCTCGGCGATCGACGTCGCCGTGGACGCGGGCGCGGGCGCGACCGTCACCGCCTCCGTCACCGACGAGGACGGCGACAGCGTCGACGACACCGTCCTCATCGTCGGCGACGCCGAGGCCGACTGGACGATCGCCGTGTCCGCCACGGGGACGGGCGTGCTCGACTGCGTCGCGGACGCCTCGACGGGGGCGATGCGCGTGTGGGCGAAGATGCGCGAGGACGACGCGCCCGACGCCTGGCTCCTCGTCTACGACCAGGACCTGCTCCTCACCCGGCGCGGCTTCCTGGAGCGCTACGAGATCGGCGGGCTCGACCGCATCTACGTCGAGCTCTACGACCTCACCTACGCGGGCGACGGCGGCACGGTCACCTACTCGGCCGAGGTGAAGATCGGCCCCTGCGTCGTGGAGTAGCCCATGTCGATCGGACCTCGCGGCACGACCCGCTCGCAGATCCTCGCCTACCTCCAGGGCCTGGTGGACCCGCTCCCGGTCTACCAGAAGGAGTCCGAGAAGGCAGCGGCGAACGGCTACCCGTCCCTCGACGGGTCAAGCCGCGTCGTGCAGAACCCGGCGAACGCCAACCTGCTCTCGCTCGCTGGGCTCTCCGGCGTCGCCGACCGACTCGCCTACTTCACGGGCGTCGGAGCGCTGGCGCTCGCCACGTTCACGGGCTTCGGTCGGAGCGTGGTCGCGGCGGTCGACGCGGCGGCCGGACGCACGGTGCTGGGCGCGGCGCCGAGCAGCGGCCCGGCCTACCTGCTGATCGGCGCGAACCACGCGGACCTCGCCTCCGATCGACAGCTCGCGCTCGGCCCCCTTCTGGAGGGCGTGGACGGCGGCGCCAACGGCGCCTACACGCTCGACTTCGCGGGGACGGTGTCCGCCTACGACGTCTCTGACGACCTCGTCGCCACTCTGAACGCCTCGGGGTGGGGGTCGGGCGGCACCGCGGGCGGCTCGCTCGTCCAGGTCGCGGGGGTGGCCAACCACCCGGGGGTGATCCAGATCGCCACCGCCGGGTTGAGCGGGAACACGTACCGCGCCTACCTCGGCCCGTCCGCGTCGGGCAACCTGTTTGTGTCCAGCGAAATGCAGCGCTGGGCCGTGCTGGTCCAGATCCCCGACACGTCGACGATGACGTTCTCGATCGGGATCGGTGACAGCCTCGGCGCGCACGGGCTCGGCAACAACGCCGTGTCGTTCGAGGCGGACGTCGCCGTCAACGCGAACTGGCGCTGCTCGTCGAAGTCGGGCGGAGTCCAGGAGGGGCCGACGGTGACGACCGTGGCGATCACCTCCACCAACTGGTACCTGCTCGAGGTCCGGCGCGACGCTGCGACCGGCAACCTCGCCTTCTACATCAACGGGGCTTTGGTGGCGACGCACACCACGCAGAAGCCCTCTGCGCCCGTCAGCCTGGGTATGTGCCTGACGACCAATACCAACGCAACGAGGAACGCCAACCTCGACTGGTATCGTCTGCGCTCGGTCACCTACGGCAACCGCTACACCTGATCCCGGAGCTGCGATGCCCCCCACCCCCTCGCCCGCCCCGAAGCCTCGCCCCACGCGCAAGCCGCTCTCCGTCGTCCGAGAGCTTCCGCCGACCGAGGAGAGCCTGGTCGTTCGCGCGCTCGACGAGGTCGACGACCGCCACGCCGAGCGCCACGTCGAACTCGTCGACGTGCTGCGCGGCCAGCGCGACGAGTACGCGATCCAGCGCAGCGCCGACCGTCGCGCGGCGCTGATCATCGCTGGTCCCTCGATCGCCGGCGTCTTCGTGATCGCGATTCTCGCGATCCTCGCGCTCGCGGACACGCGCGGCGTGGACGTCCCCGAGCTGGTCGACGGCGCCAGCCGACTCAGCCCGAAGGTGGGGACGGACCTGCTCGAGCTGGGCGAGTCGCCCGCCGACGTTCCCGCGACCGCCCCCGCCGCTCCCTCGCCCGATCTGCCCGACGCCCTCCCGCCCGAGGAGGAGGTGGACCTCGGCGCGCCCACGGGCGGGCGGCTGCCCTCGCTCACGCCCGCGGCCGCCGCCGCGGAGCCCCCGCACCGGACGGGAGGGTAGACATGGCCAGCCGCCGCATCGAGGATCTTCACCCCGACCTCCAGCCCCTCGCGCGGAGGTTCGTCACCCGCTGCGCCGAGCGCCAGGTGGACGTGCTGATCGTGTGCACCTACCGCCCCAACGCGGAGCAGGAGGAGCTCTACGCGAGCGGCCGCTCCAAGCCCGGCCCCATCCTGACCAGGGCGCGCGCCGGGCAGTCGGCGCACAACCACGTTGACGAGGCCGGCAAGCCGGCGGCGAAGGCCTTCGACGCCGTGCCCGTGCTCAACGGTCGGCCCATCTGGGAGGACCCGCGCGACAAGGACGCGGACTGGACCAACGACTTCGGTTGGAAGGTGATGGGCGAGGTCGCCGCGGAGCTCGGACTGGACTGGTACGGCCGGCCCGGCTCCTCGTTCCGCGAGGCTCCCCACTTCCAGCTTCGGCGCGTCGCGTGAGCGACGCCCTCCTCGTCGGTGGCGGCGCGGTCCTCGGCCTCGCGTGCTTCGCGGGCGTGCGGCGCCTGCAGACGGGTCGCTGGCCGCGGTGGGCTCTCGCCCTGCCCGCGGGCGCACTCGGGCTTCTGGGGCTCGCGGCGGGCCGGCGGCGGCCTCCTCCGGCCTTGCCGCCGCCCGCGCCCACCGTCGAGCACGTCGGCCGCACGGCGGGGGACATCCTGCGCGAGAAGGCGCAGCGGGACGCGGCGCGGATCCACGCCGCCTCCAGCGGCGCCGCCGCAGAGCAGGAGCTGGCCGAGCTGGTCGACGCGCGGCGGCGTCGGTGATCCTCGTGCTCGCCGGGCTGGCTCGAGCTGAGCCTCCCGCGCCTCCTCCTCGCCCCGCGCCGGCCGCGCCCGTAGCAGGCCAGTGCGCTCGCGCCGTCCCGGTGGTGGCGGGCGCGGCGCTCCCGCCCGAATTCCTCGGCGGGAAGGCGTCGTGTGGTGGCGTGCTCCTCCCGTCCAGCGACGTCGCCGACCTCCTCGCGATCGAGGTGTGGGCCGAGGAGACGCACGGCCGCTACCGCGTCGACCTGGCGGCGGCGGCGGCCGAGCTGGACGCGGCGCGGGCACGGGAAGCGTGGTGGCGCGAGCAGGCCGAGCGCCCCCGACCCGACCCCGCGGTCCTCGTCGGGGCCGGCGTCCTCGGGGGCGTCGGACTCACCCTCGGGGCGGCCTGGGCCCTCGGGCAGATCGCAGAGTAGGCGCGGGACGCGGCGCCCTCACGCGACCCCCGCAGCGACCGCCCAGGCGTCACCCTGGACGACGAGGGAGTTCGCGCGCGGCCCGTACCAGAAGCGCCGGCCCTCGACGGAGAGGTGAACCTGACCGTCGAGGAGTCGCACCTCGGCCCCGTCGGGCAGCAGACACACGGGGTGTGACACGTGCTGGGAGTGTCCCGGCGAGTGCGGCACGTACCCGTGCAACCACCACTCGCCCTGGGCGACCTGCCCGCGCCAGACCTTGCCGTCCACAACGGACGTGGGCCGCGTCCAGGAGTACTCAGGCAGAGCCTGGAACGCGCGGCGCAGCTCGGGCGTGTTGAGCAGGACGAGGGTGTGAGTGCTCGCGAGGGCCTCGCGAAAGAGGTCGTCGGGGCTCATTGGATGGGCGCCCGCAGCGCACGGGGGAGGCACGGCGGTTGCGGCGCGCGAGACGGAGGGCTCGTCGGTTCAGGGCTCCCGCGGAGCACGCCGCCGCGACTCTCGATCGAGGGGTAGAGCACGCGGCGCGCGTAGTGGAGGCCGATGATCACGCCGCCGACGTGCGCGACCAGGATGAAGAGGAGGGCGAGAGGTGCGGGAATCATCGGTGCCTCTGGAGGTGGGCTTCGGCGAGGCGGCGGGCGCGGTTCACGTCGACCTCGGGCGCCTCGATCTTGTCCATGTCGGGGTAGCTGATCGGGGTCGTGTTCGCGTCCTTCGCGCCGCACACGTCGGCGACGACGGGGTCCGACCCCATCTCGGAGAGCAGGTAGTAGACGACCACCGGCCGGTTGGGCGCGATGGGCTCGCGGTCGCGGTCCACGCGGCTGATCGCCTGCTCGTGGATCTTGGGGCTCCAGTCCAGCTCTCCGATCACGACGACGTCGGAGTGGAACTGTAGGCCGTCGAGGCCGGTCGCCTGCGCGCGCAGGCCGAGGATCAGCACGTCCGTCTCGCGGGCCGTGAACCGGCGGATCGCCTCCGCCTTCTTCGACGTGGACTCGCGCCCGGTGACGAACCCCGGCTTCAGGTCGTCGAGCTGCTCCTCGAGCACCGCGTAGACGTCGAGGTGGTGGCCGAACACGACCGGCCGCTCCCCGCTCTCGACGAGCATGCGAATGAACCCCGCGATCGCCGGCGCCTTCGCGATCCCCGTCGCCTGACGCATGATCCGGTCCATCTCCGAGGCCGCCTGCATCTTCGACAGCCCCGCCCCCTTCCCGAGGGTCTGCGCGAGGATCGCGCGCGCGCACTCACTCGCCCCGGTCATCGCCTTGCCGTAGGCGGACATGTCCGTGTCGACGTAGGTGGGGACGACGGTGCGGCGCGGGAGCTCTCGGCCGACGTCCTTCCGGGTGCGCGCGAGCCGGATCCCCGACTGGTCGAGCCAGAGCCCGAAGGCCTGGGAGTTGCGGATCCGCTTCTTCCGCCGCTCGTCCTCGCCGACGCACCACTCCCGATCGAACTCCTCCCAGGTCCCCACGCACCCCGGGCGGACGGCGTCGAGGATCGCGTAGTACTCGCCGCCGTAGTTGTAGGACGGCGTCGCCGACATGCCGATCACGCGCGGCGCGACCGCCGAGAGCCCGCGCGCCGCCTTGTACTTCTCGGAGTCGGTGTGGCGGAGCTCGGCCACCTCGTCGTAGACGATCGCTCGGATCTTCGGCCGGAGGTATTCCGCCCAGTACTGCAGAAGGTGGTAGGGGCACACGACCACGTCGGGCCAGCCGCCCGGGAGAAGCGCGGGGTCGGTCGGCCGCTGCCCGACGGCGAGGTGGACGCGGATCCCGGGCAGGCACCGGAGGAGCTGCTCGCGCCACTGCTTCGCGAGGTGGTGGCCGGGCACGACGACGAGGGCGGGGCGGGTGCTCGGGTCGGAGAGGCCGGTGATGGCGCTGATCGTTTTCCCCGTGCCCGTCTCGTCGGCTAGCAGCAGCCCGCCCATCTTCAACCACATGTCGGCGGCGACGCGCTGGTAGTCGCGCGGCGGGACCGACAGCGAGTACTCGGCCGGGGTGTAGTCGTGGTCGAGGATGCGCTTCACGAGCTTCGCGCGCGCCCGGTGCGTCTCCGCGCCGCGGTGGAGCTCTGCGGCGTCCCGGTCGGTCATCTCCAGCGGGTAGAGGTCGAGGAACCACTGGAGGAGCTTGTCCGTCTCGTCGTTGCGCTTGATCTTCACCTGGCCGAGATCGCCCTTGTCGACGCGGGCGAAGATGCGCTTGAGCATGATCATCGCCACGGGATCGGCGGCGATCACCCACTCGTCGCGCTTCAGCATGCACGCGCCGTAGTAGGCCGGGGCCTCGACGCGGGGCGGGGCGCTCATCCGGTGCGGCCCCCGAAGAGACTCCGCTGGCGCGGGCGATCGACCTCGCCGAGGTTCGACACCGCCTTGCGAAAGTAGGACTCCTTCAGCTCGACGCCGACGAACTTCCGACCGTAGGTGAGCGACCCCACACCCTCGCTCCCGATCCCCCCAAAGGGGGACAACACCACCTCGCCGGGGTTGGACCAGAGCTTGACGGCGCGTTCGATAACATCGAGTTGAAGAGGGCACATATGCTTCTCGTCGCGGTCCTCGCGGGCCTGCTCGACGTTGAGCACGTTGGTCTGATCGATGGTCATCCACACCGGAGACGCCCACTCCTGCCAGGTGTCGAGTGGGATGTGTCGCGGGTCGCTCGCGTCCAGCGGGTGCTCGACGTGAACGACGGCCTCCTCCTCGGCCTCGGTCCGCGGCCACTTGCGAAACACCATCAAGTACTCGGCGCACCCCTGGCGGCTGATCGTCGAGTCGGTGCGGAGCTGCTTGTAGAGCAGGCCGTGGGCCTTGGTGCGCTGCATCTCCGTCACCGGGCACTTCCAGATCGTCACCTTGGAGTGCAGGTCGAAGCGGCCGGCGATGTGGGCGCGGACGATGTCGCCGGGGAAGTCGCGGAGGCCGGCGGTCCCGCGCGAGGTCTTGTAGTAGACGAGATCCTTGCAGTGGACGACGCAGATCCGGCCCGGCCGCAGGACGCGGTAGAGTTCGGTCACCAGGTGCGCGTACTGCGCCAGGAACTCCTCGTCCGAGTCGCAGTTGCCCATGTCACGGAGCGAGTCCGAGTAGGTGTAGACCGACGAGAAGGGCGGGCTGTACAGTGCCATGTCGACGGAGTTGTCCGGGAGTTGGCGGATCACCTCGACGCAATCGCCGTGGTACATCGAGGCGCGTTCGCCGTGCCACTCGTCGAGGCAGAGGATCGGGGAGGGGTTCACGGGGACTCCGGTTCGGGGTGCGAGGAGACGAGCCAGGCCGGGAGCCGGCCTCGGTAGGTGGGGTGGTAGTCGGCCATCGCCGAGTGTCGAGACTGCGCCCGGCGCGCGGCGGCGAACATCTGGCGCTTCATGTCGGCGTGGTCCTCGGCCTTGCCCGCCACGACCTCCCAGAGGTGCTGTTCGGTGAAGGCCATGATCACGTGCGCGTCCACGGGGCGACGCTGCCCGAAGCGCCAGGAGCGACGGACGGCCTGGTAGAACGCCTCGTAGCTGTAGGACGACCCGACAAACGCCATCTTCGCGCAGTGTTGCCAGTTCATCCCGAAGCCGGCGATCTTGGCCTTGGTGACCAGGATCCCGCCGCGGTCGGCAAACCCGAGGAGCCGCTCCGACTTCACCTCGGGAGACATCGAGCCGGACACTTCGACGGCGTGATCGGGCAGCACATCCAGGAGCGCGTCGGCCTCGTAGTCGGTGTCACACCACACAAGCCAGGGTTCGTCGGGCTCCGCCGCGACGAGCTCGGCCACGCGCGCGGCGCGCTGGGGCGCGGTCCGCCGCTTCTCCTGATGCACCGTCGTCGCCGAGAGCCCCGCCGACCGGAAGAGCGCGTCCCCCGCGCCGGTGACGATGTCCACGTCGACGACGTGGCGGTGGAGGCGGAGATCGGGGAGGACGTAGCCCTCGTCGCTGTAGGGCCCGAGGTCCGAGGGCAGGCCCGCGCAGATCGCCCAGCTCGCCACCCAATCCCAGAAGGACGTGACCGCGTGACCCTTCAGCCGGTAGGTCCCCATCTGCGAGGTGTCGTTGATGAACCAGCGCGCGATCATCTGGTGTGAGGAGAGGATGCCGAGGAACTCGGAGTGGTTCCCGAGCTCCAGGTGGTCGTTCGGCGCCGGCGTCGCCGTGCAGCAGAGCTTGAACGGCGTGCGCGCGAAGGCCTCGCACAACCCCGTCTTGATGGCGCCGGTGAACGACTTCAGGATCGACGACTCGTCGAGGACGACGCCCGCGAAGTCGGCCGGCGCGAACTTCTCGAAATTGTCGTAGTTGGTGATCACCACCGGCGCCGTGCCGGCGTCGCCGGGGTTGCGCGCGAAGATGACCCCGTCGAGGCCCACGTTTGACGCCTCGCGCGCGGTCTGGGGACCGACGGCGAGCGGGGCGAGGACGAGCACCCGTCCGCCGGTGTGGCGGGCCACGTGGTGCGACCAGGCGAGTTGTTGACGAGTGTTGTGTGTGACCACGAAGTCGCGCGTCACATAGAGTTGGGAGTGGTGGGCGACGGCGATGCAGACGCAGTCCGCAGTGCCCGCGTCGGCCACCTCCACGATCTTCCGTTGAGCGGCGTACTTCTCGCGCAGGCGGATGCGCTCGACCTTGCGGGGCAAGGTCACTGGGGGCTCGTCCATCGCCCAGGCGATCGTCAGCGTCCAGTGGGGCAGCCCCGTTCGGAGTTCGCCACGGTGCCGGTAGGTCGGAATCTTGCTCGACTCCCGCACCGTTCCGCCGAGGGACCGCACAAGGCTGGTCACGCCGTCGACGAGCGCGCGGGACGAGGAACTGAACTGTACGGTGCCGTCGGCGGAGACGTAGCCGTCCGTGTCGAGCAGGCCGCGTACCATCTCCAGACGACTCGTGACGTCGGCGAGCAGGTAGAGATCTGGGACGAACTTGTCTTGGGAGAGGCGCCCACGGAGGCCCAGCGTCTCCAGCGCCTCCATGATCGGATTGCGGTTGCCGCAGCCCGACTTTGCGCGGGCAAGTCGATAGGCCGGAGCGGAGCGGAGATCGGCCGACCTCGCCAGCGGCCGGACCCCCTCTGGCAACCGACTTCCCACGCGGGCCACAAGTTCCGGGTCCGCACTCGTGAGTTCCACCGACGCACGGCGAAGGCAGCCGTCGCCGAGCAGGCACCCGAGAACGTAGGGGTCGATGGGCAGGGAACTGCCGGTAAGTTGCACGGGAGGAGCCATCGGCACGCGCCAGCGCGCGCGGCCGTCGGGGCATACGAGCCCGCGCGCCTCGATCTCGGAAAGCGGAAGAGTGCGCCACGGCACGCCACGCGAGAGGTCGAGATCCGTCGCCACGTTCCAGAGGTGCTCTGCGTCGCAGCGCACTCGCGCGCCGTCGTTGAAGCGCACCTCGCGCACCGGGCGAACCCCCTGCGGGAAGACGCCCATCACCTTGGTTGGGGTGCCGTCGCCCGCGATGACGAGGTCGCCGACGACGAGGTCGCCGATCTGGCGCCATCCGCTGGGCGTGAGTACGGGTTCGTCGACGGGCTGGGCCTTGCCCAACCCGGTGTCCTCGAACAGGGCGCGGCGCCCTCCCGCGAGCGCCCAGCTCACCGCGTGGCGCTGAAACGGGTAGAGCCAGGCGTCGCGGACGTCCGCGTGGAACCCCACGGCGGGGGCGTAGCGCTCCTTCCGGCCGATCAGGTCCAGGTAGGCGTCGCTCATAGCAGGTAGCTCCCGATGTAGAGCACCGCGACCGGCTTCCCGAGGAGGGTGTCCGGGACGCGGCGGTGGTCGTGGCGGGTGGTGACGACGAGGATGCCGTCGACCGCGGCGTGCTCCGCGTACCTGCAGAGCTGGCGGGTGAGCGGCCCGAGGCCGCCGTGCACCTTCACCTCGACGGCAACACCGCGGCCGAGGGTCGGCCCTTCCACAAGGAGGTCGAGGCGGCTGCGCTCGTCCAGGCGGAACTCGCGGACGGCGCGCAGGCCGTGCGGGAGGATCTCCAGCTCCTGGGCGATGCGCGCCTGGAGCGCGGCCTCGTCGGGCGCGACGGGCCGGCGCGCAGCGAAGGCAGCCGCGAGGAGCGCGGCGAGGTCGTCGGGGGTCACGGGGTTCTCCTGCGCGCGGTTGGTCGCCCTCGCGCTCCACATGCTTACACCGGAGCGGCGCGGACTGCAAGCGGTGAGGATCATCGGACGCGCCGTCCGGTGGCGTCCACCCGGCCCACGCACGACCACGCGCCGCTGGGCTCGACCGCGTAGAGCGAGACGCTCTCCCGCTCCGCCAGCGCCATCGCGCGCGCCTCGGCCTCCCAGCCGTCCGGGTCGACGGGGACGGCGTCCATCGAGCCCGTGGCGCGGTCGGGGCAGACCACCCACCGGCGCTCGACGGCGGCGGGCGCGGCAGGTGCCGGCGCGGGCGCTGGAGGCAGCGATAGACTTTCGGTCGCGAAAATAACGACGGGTTCCGCAGGAATAGCGGCGGGCGCCTCGGAAGGTGCCGCGCCAAAGAGGCCGAGCTGGCTCACGGGACTGGTCCAGGCATGCGAACCTGGACGGGCCCACGGCACGCCCGGCCCAGCTTCGGCGTGTTCACGCTGAACTTCGACGCGCTCGTCCCGTCGGCGCTCGTCACCCCGTGCCCGCGGCACACGGCGAGGCCGCGCGCCGAGTTGACCCGGCCGACGTGAAGGTGGCACCGGTAGATGCGCGCCATCTCCGCCCAGGTGGGGAGCGTCGCCCACTTCCAGGCCGTCGAGCCGCCGAGGAACAAGCCGCACCCTCCGAGGCGATCCGAGCGCCCGCCGCGCCCCGTGTCGGGGCCGATGTACTCCTCGACGTCCTCGGGGCGCATGCCGTCCTGGACGGCGAGGAGCGGGGGTCCGTACTGGCGAACGTAGGGAAGCCACCGGAGCGAGAGGTCGAGCGAGGCGCGACCACCGGCGACGATGTCCGGGCAGACGATCCAGTCGGGCTCTCGGCACGAGGTCGGGGGGCAGGCGCGGCGCTCGCCCCACTTCCCGAGTACGCGCCAGAAGGCGTCGGCGTCGAAGGCGCCCCCGTTGCGCGCGCCCCACGCGCCGTTGTCGAGCGCGTAGGGGACGGCGGGGTAGCCGCGCAGCATCCCGAGTTGGTCGGGGCCGAGCAGGATGCGGATGCCTGCTGCGACGATGGCCGCGAGGTTCACGCGCGTGGTCGTGAAGGTCGCGTAGTAGGCGAGACGGAGCTCGCTCACGTCGGCACCGCCACCGCCGCGAGCAGCCGCCGCACCCACACCTCGCGCGCGTCGAGCCGCCAGCCCTCGCCGAGCTCGTGCCGAAGAAGCGCCTCGCCGAAGACCTCGGCGATCGCCGTGGCCGCGTGGGTGGGCACGCGGTTTCCGATGTGCTCGCGCCAGTCCGTGTGGCTCGTCCCGGTGAGCGGGGTGAGCATCAGGTCGGCGGGGTCGTAGCCCTGGAGGACGGCCAGCTCGAGCGTGGTGAACGGCCGGTGCCAGGTCCCGTCGAGCGCGATGATGACCGCGTCGGTGCGCTCGTCGAGGTCGGGGATCGGGCGCGGGTCGGCGACGGAGAACTGGCCGTTGTCGTGGCAGGCGTGCGAGGTGACCGCCTTAGCGGGCTGGTCCCAGGGGGTGACGCCGTAGTGGCCGGAGCTCTGGAAGTCGTCGCGGCTCGACTTCGACCCGACCCGGACGTCGGCGACGGACTGGCCGCCCGCGCTCGGGGAGCCGCCTGCGGTCACGCAGCCGGCAGCGGCGCGCCAGTCGACGACGCGAAAGACGTCGTTGTGGCGCACGCCAGAGGCGCGCACGTCCGCGACGGCGAAGGCGCCGTTGCCGGTGCCGTTGGCGGAGATCGCCGTGCGCGCCGGGTCGGTCCAGCGCGTGATCGCGTACTTCCCCGCGCCAGCCCACGACGTCGTCGCCCGCGGATCGGCGATCGAGAAGGCCCCGTTGCTCGGGTAGCTTTCCCCAGCGATGGTCGGCGCAGGCTGGTCCCAGGCGCGGACGCCGAGGGCACCGCCGCCCCACACGCGAGGATCAGCGGTCGAGAAGGCCCCGTTGGTGACGCCGCCCCTGCTCGTGACCGTGCCCACCGGCGCGGACCATGGCACGACCCCCATGACGTCCGCGTGCCACCCAGCGCTCGGCACGATCCGCAGCGCCCCGAAGTCCATCCCCTCCAGCGCCCGCCAGTCCTTCCCCG
>CAZPJC010000010.1:0-38437 GCA_964586645.1 uncultured Schumannella sp. | reverse complement strand
CCGGTGTGGATCTTGCGGGGCAAAGCCAGCAAGGATGGATCCGTCACGCTGAGACTTCGAAAGCACCTAAGTACTCAGATCCACCTAGATGTTCGTACACCGACGTCGGGGCCATTCGGTTCCAGTGGTGGCCGAGGAACACCGAAAGCGCGATAGGGCCGATCAGGAACAAGTGCACCCGCCCGCCACTCAGCCGCTGTCGGACCGCGTCTCGCACCTGCACAGCGAAAGAGTTCGCCTGAGCCGAGCCCTGGAGCGAGTTGGGGCCAGGACCTCCTGCCGGTCGAAACGCCATCACCTCGCGCACGGTGATGGCGCCCCGATCTAGCCACGCCTCGACCGCTGTGGTGCCTTCCGCGGATGCATTGATGACGACCGCGATGTCATCGGACGACGCGTCGCGGGCCAGGACCTCGACGGGAGACATCGCCGGCCCTTCCGAGCGATCGGCAACCCACACCGCGTCACGCTGCTCGGCAGCGACGTTGTAGCCACGTGCCCCGCGGAACACCGTCCCTGCGAAGAAGCCCGTCGCCTGTCGGAAGTGCCCGCCGATCAGCACCGCCGAATTCGCCGGGATTCGAGTGCGGAGCGCTTCGATGTCAGCGCCCAATTCGGCCCATGTATGCGGAGGCGAGGGCTGAACGCGTGTCCATTCGTCGTCACCCGCCATCCGGTCAGACCAGTCAAGGCTCGCCGCGGCGCGCGGCGCCAACACGTCGGGTTTGATGGTGGCGATCGACACGATGTGCCTCGGTGGCGTTCGTCGTAGCTGGAGCTGGTCGATCACGTCCCGAAAATCGTCGAGCGTCAGAAGGCGGCGTCCGGCGACGACCTGTTGCTCAACCCAGCCGATCGCAAGGTTGACGGAAGCAGGACTCGAGTCCAAGCCACTGACGTACATCCGCAGCCGCAACTCGCGGTCAAGGTCTTCGACGCCGGCGCCGACTTCAAAGGCCAAGTCTCCCAGGAGGCCGAGGAGGCCCGACTCGTCGACACCCGCAGCCTGCGCCCACTCGACACGCGCGATACCCCGCTGCGACCCAGGACCACCTTGGGCCGCCCGCGGTAGGAGCTTGCCGTCTCTGGCGTCGCGATCGCGGAGGAGAACATCCGCTGGGTCGGGAAGTCGGTTGGTTATCAGCCTCGCTTCCACCGGCCCGTCAACGCGCAGTTGGGCATGCGCGTTCGCAAACTTGGCGAGGATGCCTTCATCCCGTAAGTAGGCGAGGCCGAGCGGGCTGGAACCATCGACGGCGTACTTCACCTGCGCATAGACGTGCGGCGGTGTTTGTCGGAACAACACGACGTCATCCAGGTTCCCCGCCCCGGAGACCTCGACACCCACGGCGACCGCCGGATTCGCCTGCAATAGGGCGTCGTTCTCCTCGAGCATCTGGAGACAGAACCGCCACACGTGCCCCCACTGGTAGCGATCGCCCGCCACCCGCACTCCGGTTGAGCTCGGCATCTCGTTGCGCGGATCAGTCACTGGACTTCACCTTTCTCGGACGGTGGCTCCGGGAGATCGCCGGTGAGTACGAGCTCATGCTCGCGCAGCATTCCGTGATGGATGCGGAAGGCGACCGGGCGGACAGCTTCGCGCAAGACGATGATGGTCGGCGCGGGCTCGCCCCGCCTGATCACCGAGATGAGCGCCAACGTAGCGAAGTCCATGGGGCTCGGCCCGACGTCGTGAGGGTGCGAATGCCAGTCACCGAGATATCCCAGGCGTGGATCGACGGTTCTCAGCGAGCGAATCGTTGAACGAGTTCGCCGCCCCGGGAGCCGGTAGTGGCTGCGACTGCGGTCGGTCGTCGGGAGCTCCAACGCGTGCGTGATCCACAGATCCTCGCCGGCGAGCACTCCTGCCAGGACTCCGCCGGTCTCGATCGGAGCCGAGCGACGAGCAGTGAACCGCATGCTCTGCAGAGCCGACTCGGCGATCTTGATCACGTGCGATTCTTTCGTCACGTATCGTCCTCGACGGGGTAGTCGATGGTGCCGAGATGCTCGAAAGGCGCGTCCATCGATCGAAAGACGAGATACCGCTCGCAGGCTCGGGCGACTCGACCCGTGAGGAAGTCGACCGCAAGATCGGCGGCATCAGCCGCCGCGGCGACGACAGCGAGCGGAGATGCATTGTTGACGGGAGCGGTGCAGCCCAGCTCCAGGAACCCGGGCGACAAAGCATCGGCCTCCGCCGGCGGCGGGACCACAAACCGTCTGTCGAGGGCCCGCGACGCGATTGACGGGTCGCCGGGAACCTGACGTTGCACGCGAGCGAGACGCCCCTCATGAAACAGGGTCACGTTGACCAGCGGGATGTCAGCGGACTCGCAGACATCCGCGAGTGCTCCCGCCACGGAGAACAACCCCGTGCAATCAACAACCATGTTGTAGCCTGCGACCGCCTGCGACAGCAACTCCGGATCAAGAGGCACATCTGGCAACCAAGTGACCTCGGTCCAGGGTGCGTGATCACCGATCGTCAATTTCAATCCCTGCACTTTCGGGTAGCCGACCAGATGCGCTCCGTTGACGTGCCGCACCAGATTTCCCGTGCTCAGCACGTCGGAGTCGCAAACGGTCAGCCGACCGACTCCGCTACTCGCGAGTCCGAGGGCGACGTTGCCTCCTACAGACCCCGCGCCGACCATGAGGACGTTCTTGTCGCTCAACGCGTCGGCGTCTCCACCGGCTCGCCGACGACGGGAGCGCACGTCGTTCGCGGTCGCCGGCATCGCGACGGATTGGATGCTGTTGCCTGCTCCCGCAAACATGATGACCAGCGCATCGTGTTCCCTCTCGTGCCTCGGCCAGGCGAGGACGAGGAAGTCCAACCCGCCGCTTCGTTCTCCGACACCGAATGCACCCCGATCGTTCAGAGCACGTTCGACGGTCGCGCGCTGGCGTGAGGTGAGTGAGGACAGCACCGCCTCGAGGTCGGTCGGAATCGGGTCGAGGTGATTGCGCAGCAAGAACAAGCCCGTCAGTGTGACTCGCTCGCCGAACTCGTGACCCTCAGACTCGATCGACACGAGCCCTGTCGCCGACACGACGGCACGAAGGTCGGCGACAAAGCCGTTGTTGCCGCGTTGCACGAGATCGAGGAAAGGCAGCTCGGCCCGAAAGCTCCCTACCTCGTCATAGAGGTAGTAGGCGTCGAGCGCCCGATCGCTGACGCTGAAGCCGCGCAGGGCAGCCTCCGCCCATTCGTCGATCCGACCCCACAGCCCGCTCAGTTCTCTCGCGCTGATCTGAGCCGGGTCGTCTTCTGCCCAGAGGCATACGAGACCTTGGGACGCGTGCTCGGCGCGCATCCCCCGGACGAAGACGTGCGCGTATCGGAGAGGCCAACCCGGGTAGAACTCCACCTTCATCCGAGTCTGCTCGGTCAGCGCTTGGAGCGACGGGCGGATCGGTCCGACCCACTCGCGGCGATCCGTTCCGGACACCGGCGAGAAGCCATCCGCGACCAAGTCCGAGCAGAAGCGCTCGAAAGCGGGTTCGTCGTACGTTGTCAACGCAAAGCGACAAATCCGAGCGCGAAGCCACGCGGCTGATCGCTGCCGACCGCATCCACCGCGGAGATGGCACTGATGGGGAACCCGCCGGCATCGCAGCCGTCCGGGAGCGGGAGAACCTGTCCGCGGTCGTTGGTCCCGAGGATGTCGCGCCAAGTCTTCGCCGACATGCAGCGTTCGGACTCGAGTGCGGTCGCGGCCTTCTGTGCCAAATCGGCAAAGACGGCGGAGGCGCTCGCCCACTGCGCCGGGTCGAGCGCAGGCTTCATCGGGGTACCCAAGACTGGATCCAGCAGCCCCTCAGTGGCGGCTGTGGCAAAGCGCCGCGAGACCGCAGCCAGAGTGGAGGCGAGAAGCTCGGCCCACGACGAACCGGTCACCTCTCGCGTCTTCCAAGCGTAGTAGGCGGCGACTTCGACAAAGAGCCCACCCGGCTTGTTCTGCCCCAGATGGATGTGACGCACCTGCCGCAGCAGTCGCACGATCGGGCAGTACGCGTTGGTCGCACCGATCGAGGGCGACCAAGAAGCGGTCGAGAGGTCGGCGGTGTCCGAAGCGAACCGGACCGGGTCCGTGCGGATCCAGCGGCTGTCGTCGTTGTTCCACAACTCGCGGTCCCTGTTCGGGATGCCCCAGTTCTCGCCCCAATGCACGGCGGGCACCGCGTCCACCGAGAAGGACTGATCGCCGCCCGGGTCGTCCGCATCGGGGAAATCGATGTTCAGAGACCGCGCCTGCCGAGTGACCCGACCGTTCGGGTCTTCGCCCTTCAGCCCGTAGTGCGCAACCAGAACCCGTTCGACGGCTGCGTAGACCTTCGCCGGGTCGTTCCGCACGGTGAGGCTTTCGAAGCGGAGGAAGACATCGACGTCCTTGCCCGGATAACGAGCGGTGTGGCGGGCGTAGGAGCCGATCAGGATCGAGTTGATGCCCCACTCTTTGAGTTCCGGGTCTCGCTCGAGGAGGGCGCGGACTTCGGTGTGCGCAGCGACTGCTCGGTCGTGCTTCTCACCGTGAATCGTGACGTTCCGCACGGCCTGATCGAACTGCGTGGCAAGGGTTTCCATTCAGGGCTCCTTTTCGAATGACTGTAGGACTCCCCCGTGACATTGCTTCCGAGCCGCCCTCCCGAAAGCCGATCGCAGAAAGGAAGTGTATGAGCTACTTGATTCGTCTTGTCGCATGCAAATGTGAGCGATAACTTCACCGGAGGGCAATCCAGAAGTCTGCGGCGAAATGTAGTGAACCAGCCGCGCCGCCGATCAGGAGAAGCTTGCGGAGGAGCGTATCGAGAGGCTTTTCTGCAAGCAGGTCACGCTCGATCTGTACGAGGGGACTCCTCACGCTACGGGCCACTCGAACAGTATGAGGTCGCGCACGGGGATTCTCGGGCGACGCTTTCACGTCGGCTCCGGCGAACTCGCCGGTCACTGCTGATCATGGCGCTCTTCTCGCTCTCCACATGGGGAGGGCCGGGACGCCTCCATCGCACTTCGGACACCGGAGGTCCCGAAAGTATGCGCGGACGCGATTCGACTCCGCGGAAGGGTGCTGCAACTGGAAGGTGACCCGATCAGAGGCAGTGCTGGGCCAGAGTTCCTCGTCGATCGCGAATCGAATCGTCTCCGCGGCGAGAAGGACGCCCGCCATCACGCTGCCAAACCCCACGGCGAACTGAGCAGGAGCCTCGTCTCCATACTTCCGGCGCAAGCGCTCGAGCAGCCGATCACTCAGAGCGTCGCACGAACCGGGCTGGAGACGTGCTTCGACGGACTCGACCTGGACCCCGAGATCTGCCGCGATCACCGCAAGCGAGGCCGAGTCATCGCGGGCTGCACGCGCCCGCAACTCGTCGTCCGATACGGCGACTTCGGGCGGGTTGAAGCATCTGAGGCAGGCGCCGACGCCCGGGTCACCTCCGACCACGACCTCGGCTCGAAGGTCCCGCGTGCTGCCGGAAACGAAATACGCCGAGTAGAGGCTCTGCAGGACGTCTCGCGCTCGATTGTTGTCAACCGCGCTCACGAGTACGCGCGGGCGGTGGTCTTGAGCTTCGAACCGGCCATTGAAGGGCAGCCACGAGATCGTGCCGACGGCGGCTTCGGCCGCGGTGGTTGCCTTCGGGCGTTCGACGTCGGCTCGACGAAACAGAAGGCCGCGATTGAGGTTCGAGATCGAGACGCCTTCGGCATCGGCATCGGCGACCACGATTCGACCGTTTGCGCGAGGCGCGGACCAGACCGTGTGCATCCAAGCCGCTCCGACGGCCCCCACGCCGGCTAAGGCGTTCTCGGAGAGGTCGAGCACATCCCAGCTCGGCCCGAGATCGGCCGGGATCGCCTCGTTCGATCGGAACCAGGAGTTCCATCCCCAAGAGCCGGGTCGATCTGCCAAGAGCTGAGGAGCACGAACCTTGAGGAATACTTCCGCAATGGCGAGGCAGGCCGCGACGTAAGGGCCGATCGATTCGTCGCGATCAAGGTCGAGCCCGACCCAAGATTCTGGCCGTCGACCGATAGCAACGCCTCCCCACCAGCCGGCGCCGACCAGATGGATGTCACCGGATTCGCCGGCGTCCTCTCCTGTCCCACCGACGATGACGCGCTGACCGACAACGCCCCCCGCGGGCACGACTGGAACAACGCCGATCGCTCCGCCTGCCTCGATCAATCTTTGTCCGAGCCCGGTTGCCGCCCCGAACGGAATGGTTCGGTCTCGAACCTCGACATCAGGGCAGTCGATCCCGACCGTCGACACGATTCCCTCTGCGCGGGCGAGGAGGCTTACGGTCATCCATGCCGCATGCTGAACGGAGGGCACTTGTCACCGGGGGGACTGGGTTCATCGGCAGCTGGTGCGTACTCGCCCTTCTCGAGGCGGGATACGACGTGCGCACCACGGTCCGCGACCTCGGCCGCGAACCCGCGCTCCGAACCCACCTGCACGACGCAGCAGAGTTCGAGGACGCGCGGCTGACGTTCGTCCGCGCCGAGCTCACCAGCGACGACGGGTGGGATGAGGCGGTCGCCGGATGCGACTATGTGCTGCATGTCGCCTCGCCCACGCTTCGCAGCGCACCCGAGAGCGAGGAGGCGATGGTCGCCGCGGCACGCGACGGGGTGCTGCGGGTTCTCCGCGCCGCCCGCGACGCGCACGTGAGCCGCGTCGTGCTGACCAGCGCCTTCGGCGCCATCGGCTACGGCCACCCCCCGCGGGCGACCCCGTTCACCGAACACGACTGGACGAACGTCGAAGCCGACATCGCCCCTTACCAGAAGTCAAAGACGCTGGCCGAGCGCGCCGCCTGGGCCTTCATCGAGAGTGAAGGTGCGGGCCTGGAACTCGCGGCGGTGCACCCGGTCGCGGTCATCGGACCGGTCCTCGGGCCGGACGATCCACCCTCGCTGCGGATCATCCGCAACATGCTCGAGGGTCAGGTCCCCGCCTGCCCGCCGTTCGGGACCAGCTGGGTCGACGTCCGCGACGTCGCCGATCTGCATCTGCGCGCCATGACCGACCCCGCCGGTGCCGGCGAACGCTGGCTCGCCTCTGCCGGACCGAGCCTGCGCATCATCGAGGTCGCCCGCATCCTGCGCCGACTCCTCGGCGAGCGCGCCGCGCGTGTGCCGACCCGCGAGATCCCGCTCCCTCTGGCCCGCATCCTCGCTCTGTTCAACCCGCAACTGCGGGCCCTGCGCACCCAGCTCGGGCAGAACTTCGACGCCACCAGCGCGAAGGCCCAGAAGCTCCTCGGGTGGGCGCCGCGCCTCCTCGAGGACACCATCGCCGACACCGCCGAGAGCCTCCTCGCGAACGGCATCCCGAACCGGAAGTGAGTCCCGCCATGACCATCCCCACTCGCCGGCTCGGCCCGGAAGGCCTCGAGGTCGGCGCCATCGGCTACGGCGCCATGAGCTTCGGAAGCCCCTACGGACAGGGAGATTTCGACAAGAACAGCGCGGCCCGTGACATCTTGGACGCTGCGGAACAACTCGGCGTCACCCTGCTCGACACCTCTGACGGGTACGGCGACAGCGAAGAGGTCATCGGCCGCGCGATCTCAGGCCGCCGCGATCGGTTCGTGATCGCCACCAAGTTCGGGATCGTCGCCGCCCCGTTCCGCGGCGGTCAGGCCCGCATCGACGGCAGCCCCGCCTACGCCAGGGAACGCCTCGAACGCTCACTGCGCAGACTCGGCACCGACCACATCGACCTCTACTACCTACACCGCGCCGACCCCGCCATCCCCATCGAGGACACCATCGGCGCGATGGCCGAGTTCGTCACCGAAGGCAAGGTCCGCCACCTCGGACTCTCCGAAGCCGCACCCGACACCATCCGGCGCGCCCATGCCGTCCATCCGATCACCGCCATCGAAACCGAATGGTCGCTCTGGGAACGCAGCATCGAACGCGAAGTCGTGCCCCTCACTCGCGAGCTCGGCATCGGGATCGTCCCCTACAGCCCGCTCGGACGCGGCGCCCTCACCGGCACCCTCACCTCACGCGACGACCTCGGGGCAAACGACCACCGCCGCGGCATGCCCTGGTACTCCGAGCAGAACTTCGCCGCCAACCTCACCGCCATCGACGTCATCCGGCAGATCGGCACAGAACTCCACGCCACGACTGGGCAAGTTGCCCTCGCCTGGCTGCTTGCAAAGGCACCCGATGTCGTCCCGATCCCGGGCACCCGCCGCGCAGCATCCTTCCGCGAGAACGCCTCCGCTGCAGAAGTCACGCTCTCGCACGAGCAGATAGCTGCTCTCGACGCGACCGAGGTGAGTGGCGCCCGCGAGCACGACAGCGCGCTGGAGGCCGACAACTGGTTCAACGGCACGACGCCGCCCCGCTAGCAGGTGGCGGGGCTGAGCCACCCCGCGGTGTGTTCACAGGGAGTGCTGAATCGGTGTAGCCGTGGCTCGGCGCGGGAAAACATGTTGCCATCCTCGCGCTGCCCTCTCACTACCCTCGACAAGCTGATCGTGGGCCCCGTGGCCGCCGGACAACGGCCACGGCGACAAGGGTTGCCGGGTGAGGGCGGCGGCGGCGATCATGCCCGGCGTCATGGCCGCGCGTGACAGCGTGAGCGATGCCGAGAGCGCGCATCCGATGAAGGCTGACGGCCGATCAGCCAACTCAGCGGCAACATCGCGTCGAGTCCAGGAACTTCGTGACTAGTATACTCTTTACGGAAGCGATAGTCCCAGCAACGCTTCCAAAGGAGGGAGACGTCGTGCGGATCCTCGTTCTCGTCAAGCAGGTCCCAGACACCTGGGGGGATCGGCACCTCGATCCGGCCAGCGGGAGGATCGATCGCCGCGACCCCGAACCCGTCATCGACGAGATAGCGGAGCGAGCCGTCGAGGTCGCGCTGCGCTATCGCGATGGCGCGGATGCCGAGGTCGTCGTGCTCACGATGGGTCCGGAGTCCGCAACGGACATGCTGCGTCGAGTGCTCGCGATGGGTGCCGACAGCGCCGTCCAGGTCGTCGATCCCACTCTCGAGGGTGCCGACATGATGACGACGGCCGCCGTGCTCGCGGCCGCGATCCGGCGCACGGGATTCGATGTCGTCGTCGCGGGAAACGAGTCCAGTGACGGTCGCGGCGGGGTCCTGGCCGCGATGGTCGCCGAGCACCTCGGCGTTCCCCACCTCGCCCGTCTCGACGAGGTCGTCATCGATGAGGAGCACGTTCGCGGGGTACGGGTGGTTGGCTCGGAGCGCGTGAGCCTTCGGGCCGCCGTGCCCGCGATCCTCTCAGTCACCGAACGCGCACCGGAGGCCCGACTAGCCGGATTCAAAGGGATCATGCAAGCGAAGAAGAAGCCGCTCGAGCGATACGGCCTCGCCGACCTCGCCCCGAACCTCCCGGCCGCACGCTCCGTCGTGATCGCGGTGACGCAGGCGCCGGCGCGTACCGCGGGCACGACGATCGTCGACTCCGGCGATGCGGCCGTGCAACTCGCGGACTTCCTCACCTCCCAGCGATTGGTTTGAAGGAGAACACGATGGGTGCAGTACTGGTGCTGGCAAGCACAGACCGGACGGGTCGGATCCGCGAGTCGGTAGGCGGGCTACTAAGCCTGGCGCGTCTCGTCGGCGATCCGGTCGCCGTCGTGGCGGCCCGGACGGACGAGGTAGAGGACGCCCTCGCGGCCCTGGCCGCGGCGGGGGCCGAGCACGTGCTGGTTGCGGAGATCACGGGGTCCGGCGAGTGGCGCGACAACGCCGAACTCGAGGCGGCCGTCGCGGCCGTCGACCAGGTCCACCCCATAGCTGTTCTCGCGATCAACGCCGACGGCGCACGGGAGGTCGCGGCCCGATTGGCCGTCCGTCTCGGCGCCGCCCTCGCCACCGACGCCGTCGCCCTGCGATCGGTCGACGGCACGCCCGTCGCCGAGCACTCCGTCTTCGGCGGTTCGTTCACGGTCGACTCCCGGGCAGAGGGCGGACCCCTGGTCGTGACCGTCCGGGAGGGAGCGGCGCCGCGGGCGGGCGACGCCACGCAACCCGTCGTGAGCCGACTTGATGGCCTCGCCGATCACGAGGCGATCACGGTGGAGAGCGTCGAGGAGATCGAGGCGAACGCGGAGCGTCCCGACCTCCGCACCGCGCAGCGCGTTGTCTCCGGGGGTCGCGGACTCGGCTCGGCCGAGGGCTTCGAACTCGCTGGTCGCCTCGCCGACGCCCTCGGTGCCGCCGTCGGCGCTTCACGCGCCGCGGTCGACGCCGGATACGCCGCACAGTCGCTCCAAGTGGGTCAGACGGGGGTGACGGTCGCGCCCCAGCTCTACGTGGCACTCGGCATCTCCGGTGCCATCCAACACCGCGCGGGAATGCAGACCTCGAAGGTCATCGTCGCGATCAACAAGGATCCGAAGGCACCGATCCTCGACATCGCTGACTTCGGTGTCGTGGGCGACGCCTTCACGATCGTGCCGCAACTCATCGATGAGCTCGAGCGGCGCCGATGACCCGCCCCGACATCCTGAGCTCGCGACGGGCCCGCTGGATCGCCGCGACGGTCGCCGCGATCATCGTGATCGTCGTCGGCATCCTTGTTGCCCGCGCGCTACGCACGCTCGGGCCGGTCTCGTCGTTCATCGCGGATCATCCGGGCGTGCTCGAGCCGCTCGCCGGGACGCCCGCAGGGCTGCCGGTGTGGCTCGCCTGGCAGCACTATCTCAACGCCTTCTTCCTCGTGCTCATCGTCAAGACCGGCTGGCAGGTTCGCACGACGCGGCGTCCGCCGGCCTACTGGGCGCGGCGCGGAAGCCGCGGCTCCGGCACGAAGATCAGCGTGACCCTGTGGCTGCATCTCGCGCTCGACGTGCTCTGGGTTCTCAACGGCGTCGTGTTCCTCATTCTCATCTTCGCCACCGGCCACTGGGCCCGGATCGTCCCCACCAGCTGGGAGATCGTGCCCAACGCCGTCTCGGTCTTCCTGCAGTACGCGTCACTCGACTGGCCGACGGAGAACGGCTGGATCGCATACAACGCGCTGCAGGTCCTCAGCTATTTCGGCGTCGTCTTCATCTTGGCCCCGCTCGCGATCGTGACCGGGCTTCGGATGTCACCGCTGTGGCCCTCGTCGGCCGCGCGGCTCAGTCGGGCGTACCCGATCGAGGTCGCGCGCGCCGTGCACTTCCCGACGATGCTCGCGTTCGTCGCGTTCGTCGTCGTGCACGTCACACTCGTCGCGGCCACGGGGCTGCTGCGCAATCTCAACCACATGTACGCCGTGCGCGACGACGCGTCCTGGTGGGGCCTGCTCGTATTCGTGATCGGTACCGCTGTCATGGTCGCCGCGTGGTTCCTGGCCGGGCCGACGATCACCCGAACCCTCGCCGCGCTCACCGGTTCGGTCACCCGCAACTGAGCGCCGCGCGCTGCGGTGACCTGCCGGTCAGATCCCGAGTTGTGCGGCGATGATCCGGTGCTGGATCTCGGCAGTGCCCTCCACGATCGTGAAAAAGCGCGCGTCCCGGTAGAGTCGCTCGATCTCGGATTCGGCGAGGAATCCTGCGCCGCCGAACACCCTCATCATCTGATCGGTCACATCGCACGCGACTTCGGCAGCGAGGAGCTTGGCTTGCGAGCACTCGAGCACCGGCACTGTCCCGCTCTGGGCATAGACGCTCGCCGCATGATAGGCGAGCAACTCGGCGGCGCGCAGCTGGGTCGTCGCTTGAGCGAACTTCATCGAGATCTCCTGACGACGGCCGATCGGCTCCCCGAACGTGCGCCGGGACGCGGCGCGTTCCAGGCCGAGGTCGAGCGCACGACGCGCGAGTCCGAGGGCCGAGGCCGCCACAAGGAGCCGGCCGACAATGAGAACATCGAGGATGTCCGCCAGCGGGCCCCCCGTCGGCGGGGAGAGCCGCCGGTCGTCGGGGACGTTCACGTCGTCGAAGACCAGTTCCCCGACCTCCGACGACCGGCACCCGAGCTTGGCGAAGGTGCGTTCGCAGGCGAATCCGAAATCACTGCGGCGCACAATGAATACGCCGAAACGGTCCGAGTCCTCGAGACGAGCGGTCACCACGATCGCGTCGGCAAGCGGCCCGTTGGTGATGAAGGTCTTGCGCCCCGAGATCATCCAGCCGGCATCCGTCCGACGTGCCGACGTGCGCATCCGCCGCACGTCGGAGCCGGCGTCCGGCTCGGTGATCGCCATCGCGATCACGAGGCGTCCCGCGAGGGCGGGCCGCAGCCATTCGGCCTCGTGATCAGCGGTTCCGAAGCGATGCAGATACGCAGTGCCGACATGGTCCTGATGACCCAGGCCGGAGGAGATCCCGACCGAGCGGTAGGAGAACTCCTCGCGCACGATCATCGCCGACCTCAGGTCGGCGCCCCGACCCCCCACGGCGACAGGGTAGTGGGCGCCGATGAAGCCGGCCGACCCGGCGATCTCGAACAGTTCCCGAGGGAAGGTCTCCGTGGCCTCGGCGTCAGCAACGCGCGGAAGGATCTCGCGCCGCGCGAAGTCCCGGGCCGACGACCGCAGCCGATCCAGGTCATCGCCGAGCGCGAGCGCGGCGAGGCTCATCCCCGACGCCTCCGCGCGAAGCGGCGCAGGCGTTCGTCCCGGTCGGGATCGGGCTCGAGGTTGAGCCGCCCGCGCCAATTGAGCCGGAGGTCGGCCCACTGTGCGTCGCCGTAGCTGCGGTCGAGGCCGCTGTTGAGCATCGTCTTGATGTAGCCGACTGCCCGGGGGCTGTTCGCAGCGATGTCGCAGGCAAGCTCGAGTGCGGCAGCGCGAAGCTCCGTGACCGGGACGGCTCGGGCGACGAAGCCGATCCGAGCCGCTTCGGCACCGGAGACGGAACGACTCGCGAACAGCATCTCCCGCGCGAGGGACACGCCCATGCGTCGCACGTAGCGCTGGATCTCACCGGAACCCGGCACGAGGCCGAACGCCGCGTGGGTATCGCGGAATACCGCATCGTCGGCCGCCACGATGAGGTCGCAGCACAGCGCGAGGTGCAGTCCGCCCGTCAGCGCGTGTCCTTGAACGACCGCAACGACCGGGACGGCGAGCTCGCCGAGCTGCTCCCAGATCCGTGCGGAGCCGAGGCCGGATTCGCCACCACTGGGAAGATCGGGATTGTGCACGGCGGTTAGGTCGGCCCCGGCGCAGAACGACGGCCCGTCGCCGGTAAGGAGGATCGCCCGGGCGGCGAGGTCGGCGCTCGCCCGATCTATCGCGTCCGATATGTCGTCGAGCATCTCAAGCGTCAATGCATTACGACGTTCAGGACGTCGTAATGCAATCTCGACGACCCCGTCCGCCACGACAGATATGCCCACCATCGAATTCAAACCGCGCTCCTGTCTTTCCCTTGTCACCACGGCCGGCCTCCATTGACGACGAGAAGTTCTCCCGTCGTATAGCTCGCCGCGGTGCTGGCGAGGTAGACAGCGGCACCGGCGATCTCCTCCGGCCGGGCCACCCGACCCATCGGAACGGTTCCAATGATCGCGCGGTGGGATTCGTTGCGTGGCGCGCCGTCCTCGCTCACCAGCCCCGGGCACAGGGCGTTGACCCGGACGGTCGGCGCGGCCTCGACGGCGAGGTAGCGGGTGAGCATCCACAGTGCGGCCTTGCTCACCCCATAGGGGGCCAGCTCCGGCGTCGGCTGCAGGCCCGAGCCGGACATGAGATTGATGATGCATCCCGAGCCAGCAGCCGTCATTGCCGGGAGAAGCCGCCGCGCGAGACGGAGGGGCGCCCAGAGATTCGTCGCGAACACCGTGTTCCAGAGTTCGTCGTCGGCGTCCATAATCGATGTCGTACCGCCGGTGGTGTGCGCGTTGTTGACCAGGATGTCGACGTGAGTCGCGTCGATCGCACGCACGACGGAGTCGAAGCCTTCGCTCGTGGCGATGTCGGCGGCGACCTCGCGGACTGCGACACCGGTCTCACCCCGGATCGCCTCGGCGACGCGAGTGAGCCGTTCGGCGTCGCGCGCGACGATCACCAGGTCCGATCCGGCATGCGCGAACGCCGTGGCGATGGCCCGCCCGATGTTGCGACTGGCGCCCGTGATGAGCGCCGATCTTCCGTCTAGGCGGAATGACGGTGCCGTCGGCAGATCGTCCATGATGATTGTCCTCTCGAGCGGTCTGGGTGGGCCCTCAGCGCCTCGGCTCCAGGTCGACTCGGCCGTGCGACTGCACCCGGCGATGGCCGACGAAGGACTCGAAACGGATGGTGTCCGCGGACCGGACGGCGTGTACGGTGATGTCCTCGCCCGGGACGACCGGCGCCGTGAAACGGACGCCGACGGCGCGGACGCCACACCAGCCCTGATCCGCGAGATCCCTCACGACTCGATGCACGACCATTCCGAACGCGCACAGCCCGTGCAGAATTGGACGCTCGAATCCCGCGCCCCGCGCGGCCTCGGGATCGACGTGTAACGGATTGTCATCGCCGGTCTGGGCGTAGAGAAGCGCTTGCCGGTCGAGGGTCGGCACGACGAGCGTCGCGGCATCGCCGACAAGCGGTACCGGCGTCGCCGCGACGACGTCTACGGCGTGCCCCACCGACGCGCCGCGAATCACACTCGTCACGACGTTCCGCGCGACGAGGCGACCGTCGCCGTCCCGGCTCACCGTCTCCCGGCGCACGAGCACGCCGCTCCGTACGTCGCCCACATCGAGGATTCGGGATGAACTCGTGCCTCCGGCGGCGGATGGCAACGGGCCAGCGAGCTCCAGCTCATGACCGGCGTAGATCACGTCCAGCGGGTCGTAGGTCACACCGGGCAGCGGGATGTACCTGAGGCTGTGCCCGTCGGCGAGCAACGTCGCAAATGTCGGCAGGACATGCGGCGCTTCGGTAGTGACGAGCCGAAGGTCGCCAACATCGAGCACCGAGCGCGGCGCTCCGACCGCGAGTGCGTATCGCCTGACCTCCACCGCCGACCACTCCCACGCCAGCGGCGGGTAGTTCGGTGACGCCCAGCCGGCCATCAGAGCGCTTCCGCGGGCAGGCGGGGCTGCGGCGGCGCCTGCTGCACCAGCGAGCGACCGAAGAAAGTGGCGGCGCCGATCGCCAGGAGGAGCACCACGAACTGGAAAAGCCAGCCGAGGGAGTAGCCGCCAAACTCGACGAGTGCGCCGAAGGCGAGCGGCCCGATCGCGAGGCCGATGAAGAAGCCGCGCAGCATATGGGCGGCGGAGACACCGATAGCATCGCGTCTGACCTTGTGCATGATCGTCACCATTCCGAGTGCGTTCCATCCGACGATCGATAGGCCGCCCAGTCCAGCGGCGCACCATACGGCCCAACCCCCGACGACCGGAGCGACGAGGCACAGGAGCGCCGAGAGCGCGCCGATGACCGCGATCGCACCCAGTAGGTGAGCGGGCGACCGTCTGGCCTCGCTCAATCGTGCCCAGACGACCCGGGCGACGACGGACACGATGGCGAAGACTGCGAAGACGAGTCCCGCCTCGACGACGCCGAATCCGAGGCTGTGCGCGTAAAGGACGTAGAAACCGTTGCAGATCCCGGTGGCAATGCCGAGCAGGAGCGCGTAGCGTGCCATCCAGGAGAGCCAGGTTGGCCTTCGGGGTTCGTGCCGCTCGATGATCGGTTCGAGTTCCAAGGCGGCCTGTGAGGACCGTCGGCCGATCAGCACCGTAATCACCGCGAGGATCGGAATGATGGCGGCGGCGAGCGACGCCCACCGCCACCCCACGGCGACCGCGAGACCGGGCAGCACCGCCGCCAGGTAGAGCCCGGCGCCGGTGGCACCTGACTGCTTGATCCCGGTGGCGAACGCACGCGAACCGGGCGGGATCCGATGGGCGATCATGCCGTTGCTGCCCGGGTTCGCCGCCGCCATCGCCAGTCCCGCGAAGAGCGCTGAAACAGCGAGCCCAATGATCGTGAAACTCGCCGCGAGCAGCACCGTCGCGGCCAGCGAGCACGCCGAGCCGACGAGAACCACGAGCGTCGGGTCCACTCGGTCCGTGATTCTGCCGATCACACCGCTCGACGCCGCGGCGACCGCATATAGACCGCCGAACAGAAGTCCCATCCCGCCCGGCGACATCCCAAGGCCCGGCAGTAGGAACGGCGAGAGCGTGGCATAGGAGTAGGTTCCTGTTGCGCCCGTCGCCATAGCGAGAGAAAGCGACGCGATGAGCAAAGCGCCCCCGCTCGCCGCCCCGGGCCGCGAAGCCATCACAACTCCTGGCGGAACGCTGGCCGACGGCTCTGGGGCATCAACGCGGGAGCCTTCCGGTCGCCGCCCAGTCGCCGAGCACACTCTGATCTGCACCGAGTTGGGGAGCGGTCCGCCGCGGAACATGCGGCGACCCACCCAGCTTGATCGGATTGCCAGCAACGGTGAGGCGACCGATCACCGGGTCGTCGACATCGATGAGCATCTCCCGCACCGCGACCTGGGGGTCGTCGAACAGTTGCGCGACATCCTGCACCGGCCCGGACGGGACCCCCGCCGACGACAGGTACATGGTGATCTCCAGCGACGTCCGGTCAGACGCCCACTCCTCAATCGCGGGGCGCAGGATGGACTCCTGATTCGCCGCTCGCTTGATCCCCGTCGCGAGATCGGGCGCCGTCGCCAGGTCGAGCCGGCCGATGGCGGCGCAGAACTTCGCCCAGATCTCGTCGCTCGCGATCCCGATCGCGACCCAGCCGTCCTTCGTCCGGAAAGCGCCGTACGGTGCCGAGGTCGGGCTCAATCCCCGCCTGGGCACCTCGCCGAAATGCGAGACGTGACCGATGAGCTGTTCGTTCAAGGCAACCATGACGTCGTACATGGCGATATCGACGTGCTGGCCGCCACCGTTCTCATCGACGCCTCGCAGGGCGAGGACGACGCCGAATGCCGCCATCATTCCGGCAAGCTGATCGGCGATGGGCGAGCCCAGGTACATCGGTGGATCACCTTCCTCGCCGACGCGCAGCATTGCGCCACTCATCGCCTGCGCGACGATATCGAAGGCGGGAAGGCTCATGTACGGCCCCGGCGGAAGGACGTCGCCATGTCCGAACCCAGAGATGGAGGCGTAGACGAGACGCGGGTTACGCGCACGCAACTCCTCCCAGCCGAGACCCAGCCGTTGCATCGCGCCGGGACGCAAGTTCTCCCAGACGACGTCGGCCTCGTCCACGAGGGCGAGAAAGTCGTTACGCCCTTCTTCGGTCTTCAGGTCGAGCACGACGCTGCGCTTGTTCCGGTTGACACGGAGGAAGGAGTAGCTCATCCTCCCCTCCTCCGTGCGGTAGTTCGGGCTCGCCCGACGGTATCCGTCACCTTCGGGGGGCTCCACCTTGACGACTTCCGCACCGAAGTCCGCGAGCATCATGCTCCCGTAGGGACCGGAGAGGAAGTTCTCGATCGCGAGAACTCTCACTCCGGCGAGCGGTCCTCGCTTGTCGTCGTCGGCCATTCCGAATCCCTTCATCCGCGTGCCCACGTCGCCGATATCGCGCCGGCCTCCTCGAGAGAGCTGAGCAAGGCGTCTGGCGGTGCGAGAGGCCGGACCACGACATCCGTGGCACCCGCCTCGACGTAGCGTCGGAGCTGCTCCGCGACGACGTCCGCCGGCCCGCACGGCACGCATCGCTCGACGGTCGGCGCCATGTCTCGGTGGTATTGCGCCGTGAGGTAGTCGGTCGCCTTGCGACGAGCGACCTCGGGGTCCGAGTCGAGATACACGAACACGTGCGCGATGATCCGCATGTGTCGACCGAGCGCGAGCTCGCCGAGGCGTCGGACGCCCTCCGCGACGCGATCCGGACTCATGAGGTACGGCATCCATCCGTCGCCGAGCGTCGCGGCCCTCTTCAGCGCCGCCTCGGAACGACCGCCGACGATGATCGGGATGTCGGCTTGAACGGGGACCGGAAGCACCAGGGCGTCCTCGAAGTCGAAATCGGCATCGTGTCGGCTGACCGCCTCCCCCCGCCAGAACTCGCGGAGCAGGCGAATGGTCGTGTCCGTCCGGGGACCGCGACGTCGCATCGCCACCCCCGCCGCGGCGAAGTCCGCCTCGAACTCGCCGCCCACCCCCACACCCAGGATCGTACGTCCGCCGCTGACGTAGTCGAGTCCGGCGAACGCGCGCGCCGTCGAGGCCGGCGACCGCAACGGAAGTAAGTAGACTCCCGTCGCCAGGCCAATGGTCGTGGTACGCGCCGCGACCGCCGAGAGCAGCACTACGGGGTCGATGAGCGGATGCTGCCAGGAGACGTGGTCGTTGACCCAGAAGTGGTCGAACCCGAGCTCTTCAGCCCGTTCAGCGAAGCGAAGGAGCTCGAGGCCGGACGGGAAGCCGAGCGTCCCCGGACCGAATCCGACGCCCAGGGCCGAACCCGGAGTCACTGGATCGCCCCCGCCGCCCGCAAACCGGCGATTCTGCTCGCGTCGTATCCGGCGTCGTTCAGAACGGCGTCGGTATCGGCGCCGAGAGCCGGAGCCGCCGAGCCCGCCACGTCGGGCGAGTCGGCGAACACGAACGGCGAGCGGATGCGATCGTGCGGTTCGGTCCCTCCGAGCCTTCCGCGGCTGCGGAAGTGCTCGTCCTCGAGAGCATCGGCGATCGTGTGGCACGGAGCAGCAGGCACGCCGCCCTCTCGAAAGACGGCGAACCAATCCCCGACGGTGCGCGTGACGATGATCGAGCGAAGCCGTGCGTCCAACTCGTCGAAGGCCGCCGGGTCGCGCTGGCGGCCGACGTCGTCCGGCAACTCGAGCACGCCGCACAGCCGCTCCCAGAACATCGGTTCGAGGCAGCCGAGGCTGAGCCACTCGCCGTCGGAGCCCTGATAGACCCCGTACCCTGGCACGGCCCCGGTGACCGGCAGGCCGTCGGGCGTCGGGTCGTTCCCCGTCGCGAGGTACCACTGGGCGCGGGTCTGCTGCCAGTAGAGCGCGCCCTCCGCCATGCTGAGGTCGAGATAGTCGCCACGGCCTGTCGCTGCTCGACGCACGAGAGCGGCGAGGATGCCGGAGACCGCGAGCATCGCGCCGCCGCCGATGTCGGCGATCGGGAGCCACGGGATGCGCGGCGCGTCGCGACCGCCGAAGTAGCGCAGGATGCCGGCGAGCGCCTGGTAGTTGATGTCGTGCCCGGGGAGATCGGCGTACGGCCCGGTCTGGCCGTACCCCGAGATCGAGGCGTAGACGAGTCCGGGATTCACCTCACGAAGTGCCGAGGGGCCGATGCCGAGCTCGTCGACGACACCGGGCCGGAAGCCCTCGAGGACGATGTCGAACGAGCGGGCGAGCTCGAGCACCACGTCCCGCCCTTCCGCGGACTTCAGGTCGATCGCGATCGATCTCTTTCCCCGGTTGAGCATGCCGAAGCGATAGGCCTCGCCGTCCTCCCCCAGGGGGGCGCTCGAACGCTCCGGGTCTCCGCCTCGCGGGTGCTCGACCTTCACGACCTCCGCGCCGAGATCCGCGAACATCATCGTCGCGAAGGGTCCGGGCAAGATGCGGGTCAGGTCCAGGACCCGGATTCCGGCAAGGGGTGCCTCGGCGTGCATCATGGGCGTCTCCGTTCTCGTCATGTGAGGACTCCCTCGCCCCGGAGTTCCGCGATCTCCTCGGGGGAATATCCCGCGATGGCGCTGAGCACCTCGTCGGTGTCCGCGCCGAGGAGAGGTGCGGACGACGCGAGGGACCCCGGAGTCGCCGACAACCGGGGCGTCGGCGCGGTGTAGACGCTGCTACCCATCACCGGGTGGTCGAGCCACGCGAAGGCGCCGCGATCGCGCAGGCCGCTGGCGCCCGCGAGGAGCTCGTCCGCCGTTCGGACCGGGGATGCGGCGATCCCGGCCGCCGCGAGGAGCCCGGCGAGCTCGTCGGCATCCTGGGATGCCGTCCAGCCGGCCAGCAGCGTCTCGATCTCGTCCTCGCGCGCCTTGCGGCCCTCGAGTCGGGCGAATTCCACCGCATTGAACTTCGGGATCCGAGTCAGCTCGGCGAGGGCCCGCCACCTGCGGTCGTCGACGACTGCGATCGCGATCCAGCGGTCGTCGCCGCGGACCGGGAAGACGCCATGAGGCGCCGCGTGCGGAATGCGATTGCCCGCCCGCACCGGGCTTCGCCCGAGGTCCGCGAGTTCGATGGCCGGGCCGATCACGTTAAGGGTCGACTCGAGTTGCGACAGTTCGATGCGCTGGCCCTCCCCCGTCGCATCCCGATGAAGCAAAGCGGCGAGCACCGCGAACACCGCGTGCATCGGATTCGGCACATGGTCGGGGTAGTTCGTGCCCGTCCCGACCGGCTCCCGGTCGGGGTAGCCGCATAGCTCGTGGAGCCCGCAGAGCGCCACGAGGGTCGCGCCGAACCCGGAGAAGGTCGCGTGCGGACCCCACTCCCCCTGCATCGGCATCGCGAGGTAGATCAGATCGGGCCGCACAGCGATCAGCTCCTCGTAGCCGAGGTTCCACTTCTCCATCGTTCCCGGACGGAAGCTCTGCGCACAGACATCCGTCGCTGCGGCGAGACGCAGGACGATCTCACGCGCACGCGGATGCGTCATGTCAAGCGCGATGCTCCGCTTACCGGCGTTTCGGTCGGCGAAGTACCCGGAGCGCTCGAGTGGATCGTCGCCCGGTGCGAACGGCGCAGTCTTTCGCAGCGGATCGGGTCGCGTGCGCGACTCGACCTTGATGACCTCGGCGCCGAACTCGGCGAGCAGCTTCGTGCCGATCGGCCCGGCGCCGACCCAGGTGAAGTCGAGCACCCGAATGCCGCTCAGCGGCGCGACCGCGCTCACGCCGGCGCTCCCGCCGGGAGGGGTAACAACCACGGCGTCGCGGAGAGCCGAAACGGCGCTCCGACGAATCGACGCCGATCGGCGGCGACGAAGAAGTCGCGCGCGCGCAGGTGTTCGCTCGCTAGCAGATCGTCGGGGCTGTTGACGGGGCACACGGCGATGTTGCGCCGCTGCGCCTCGACGTAGAGTTCTGCCTTCGACCTGCCGGACGCGAACGACTCGAAGATTCCGCGGAACTCGGCCTGGGCCGCCGCCGTCTTGCGGTGCTCGTGGTCGGTCCACTCCGGGGCACGCAGGCCGACGGCGCCGGGGACCCCCGCCTCGTCGAGCCAGTCAAGCAGGTTCACCCACCCCTGGGCGGTACTCAGCCGACCGACCATGACATAGACGAATCCGTCGCGGCAGGCGTATACGCCAGTGCCGGCCTCCTGGTAACCCGCCCCGACCCGGCGCCTCACCACGCCCTCGAGGTCGCTGTACTGCAAGGCGTTCTCTAGGGCCGTGGCGACCGACTCCTGAACGCTCACTTCGACCTGCTGGCCCGATCCCGAGCGTGCGCGGGCGCGCACGGCGAGCAGTGCTCCCACGGCGGCGTACAGGCTCGCCATCCGCAGGCTTTGATCGCCGTATGCGCGCGTCGGTGCGCGGTCCGGCCAGCCACCGAGAGCGAGGAAGCCACCCGCGGCGGCGCTGATCAGGTCGGTGGCCGGGTCTCCGGCTCGCTCGCCCTCGATTCCCCACGGGCTGATTCGCGCGCGGATCAGATTCGGGCCGGCGAGCGCCGGATGGTCGGGGTCGACACCAAGCAGCGCGAGCACGTCCGTCGAGCCGGACTCGATCGTGATGTCGGAACCGCGCACGAGCTCGGCGAGCGCGACCGACCGGCTCGACGCGTCGGCCGGGAGCAGGACTTCGGTCTTTCCACGGTGAAGGAACTCCTGCACGACCGGGTCGGGATCCAGGTTCCAGGTGTCGGAAACCGCCGAGTCGGGAACGCGCGCGCGCACCACGTCGGCTCCCAGCCCGGCGAACAGGCGACCGGCGTAGGCACCACTGTCGTCACCGATCTCCACCACCCGGAGGTGGGCGAGCGCCGAGGTCATGCCCGATTCCGCTGCTTGATCGAAAGTCGCGCGATCTGGCCGCGGTGGATCTCGGACGGACCCTCGAGGATGCGTAGCACCCGGCTGTTGCGGTAGACGAACTCGATCGGAAGCTCCTTCGAGTAGCCCATCGCTCCGTGCACCTGCAGGGCGCGATCGACGACCCGGCTGAGCATTTCGGTCGCCTGCACCTTCACGATGCTCGCTTCGAGACGGATGTCGCGCACGCCGTTGTCGAGCCGTGCGGCCGCATCGCGCACCATGAGCCGCGCGGCGTGCACCTCCATCACCGAATCGGCGATCATGAACTGGATGGCTTGGCGCTCGGAGAGCGGTGCCCCGAACGTGTGCCGCTCCTCGCTGTAGCGGCACATCATGTCGATCATGCGCTGGGCCTGGCCGACGCAGCGTGCACCGATCTCGACCCGCCGCACCCCGAGCCGATTCGTCAGGGGCGGGAACGCCTCACCGACCTCACCGAGCACCGCGTCAGCGGACACGTGCACATTGTCGAAGAACAGGGCGAAGGGCCGTTGCTCGCCCATGGTGGGGATCGGCTTCGAGATCTCCAGGCCTGCGGCGTCGCGGTCGACGAGGAACGCGGTCATTCCGCCCCGGTTGCGCTTCTCGGGATCGGTCACGGCGATGACGATGAAGAAGTCGACGGTGTCGGCCCAGGAGATCCAGAGCTTGCTGCCGTTGATCCGCCAGCCGTCGCCATCGGGAACGGCCGTCGTCTGGATGCCCCCGGCGTCAGCGCCCGCGTCGGGCTCGGTGAGGGCGAGCGCCGAGGACTTGTCGCCGCGGCATAGCGGGTCGAGGTAGCGCTCGCGCTGAGCGGGGGTCGCCACCGCATCGAGGTAGGAGATGTTGGGGCTCTCCGGGGGGAGCCGGAAGGGCGTGATGGAGTAGTTGATCTCCTCAACGGCCACGGCTTTCGCGAGCAGTCCGAGTCCGGCGCCGCCGAGTTCCTCGGGCACTTCGATGCCCCACAGTCCGAGCTCGCGGACTTCACGCGTGAGTCGTTCCTCGTCCGCCGGGTCGATGACGGGGATTGGATCGAATCCGCGCGTGGTCTCGCGTTCGATGACGGACTTCTCGAGCGGGATGAGCGACCGGCGCGTGAAATCCCGCGCCACCTGTTGAATGGCCTCGAGTTCTTCTGTCAGGTCGGTCATGCGCCCTCTCTGCCCTGCCTCAACTCCGACTCGCGGAGCCACACATCGATCACGGCGTCGTCAGCGCCGAGCTGCGGTGCCGCAACGGGGACGAGCGGGTGCTGCGCTGTCGACTTGATGGGATTGCCCGCCACTCGCACGCGGCCGAGTACCGGGTCGGGTACGTCGATGATCATTCGGCGAGCGGCGACATGGGGATCCGAGAAGAGATCTTCGACGGTCTGAACGCGCGAGCTCGGGACTCCGGCCGCGCCGAGCTCGGCGAGCACCTCGTCGACATCCCGCACCGACATCCACTCCTCGATGATCGGCAGCAGGAGATCATCCATCGCCTGCGACCGCAGAGTGCCATTCGCCAGCCGGGCGTCCCCGGCAAGGTCGGGTCTGCCGATGACCTCGCAGAACCGGGCGAAGATCGGCTCGCCCGAGACGGCAACCGCCACGTACCCGTCCCGCGCCCGCACGAGTTCGAACGGGGCCGAGCTGGCGAGCCGGCCGCGGGCGGGCGTCTTGCCCGTCCACCCGTACGCTCCGATGGCGTACTCGTTGAGGTGGAGGCCGACGTCGAACATCGAGACGTCGACGTGCTGCCCGACGCCGGTGCGCTCGCGCTGGAACAGAGCGAGCAGCGTCGCCGTCGCGGCCCAGTCGCCGGCCGCGGTATCGATGAGCGGGAAGCCGACCGGGGCGGGCGGATCACCGTCCTGGCCGGAGGTGAAGGCGATCCCCGACATGGCCTGCCCGATGAGATCGAACGCGGGCATCGAGGTGTACGGGCCGGGGAGGACGTCGGGCTGCCCGAACCCGGAGATGGAGACGAGGATGATCCGCGGGTTGATCTCGCTCAGGCGCTCGTAGCCCAACCCGAGCCGGCCGAGAGTTCCGGGACGGAGGTTCTGCACGACAACGTCCACGGCTCCGACGAGCTCGAGGAATCGGGCACGGCCCTCTTCCTGGCCGATGTCGAGCACGGCGCTCTTCTTCCCCCGATTGAGTCGCGCGAACCACACGCTCGACTCGCCGGCGTCGGAACGCTCGATCGGCGGAAAGCCCCGATAGCTGTCGCCGCCTGCGGGCTCGAGCTTGAGCACCTCGGCGCCCCAGTCGGCGAGCAGCATGCTCGCCGTCGGGCCCGCGACGAAGTTCTCCAACGCGAGCACGCGCACCCCGGACAGTGGGGAATCAGCGCGATCAGCCATCACCATCGAGGCCTCCCTTTTGAATAGCATAAGATTAGCATAGTTATCGGATTTCGATCGAGTCCGGTAGTCTTCTGCCTACCGCTGTACGGCCACGCGCGGCGCGATCCGATGGGGACCAGTAATGCCTGAAGTAGTCTTCGACAGGATCAAGCAGGGAAAGCTCGCGGACATCATCGCCGCGCAGATCCGCGGCGAGATCCGTAGCGGCGCGCTCGCCCTCGGCGACCGCCTCCCGCCCGAGCGCGAACTGATCGAGCAGCTCGGGGTCAGCCGAGCGACCGTCCGCGAAGCACTCATGCTGCTCGAAGCCGACGGTTTCATCCAGGTTCGGGCAGGGCGCCACGGGGGCGCCTACGTGACGAGCCCGAAGATCGAGCGCCTCGCGACGATCCTCGATGTCATCCTCGCCGTCGAGCAGACGACGACCGAGCAGCTCCTCGAAGCGCGCTCGCTCATGGAGCCGCTTGCCGTCCGTCTCGCCACCGCACGCGCCACCGAGAGCGACTTCGAGCGCATCCAAGCCTCGATCGCTCGAGCCGAGGAGCACCTCGGCTCGAGCGACATCGTCGCTGAAGAGGCGGCGCGCTTCCATGTGCTCGTCGCGGAATCCACGCACAACGGCGTGATCTCGGCGCTCACGGCGACGACGCAGCAGCTCATCTATAGCCGCGCCTTCGCGGAGTTCGGCACCGAGACGGCGGCGACTCTGCGCGCCCATCGCCGCATCCTCGACGCGATGCGGGCCCGCGACGCCGAAGCCGCTGTCCGCCGCATGGTGCGGCATGTCGACGCGTTTCGGGATGTGCTCGATGCCCCTCGGTCGATCGAGCTCGGTGCCGACGGCTGACTCGAACATTCGAGATCGGTCAGACCACCGGACGGAACTTCGGGATCGCGAACTCCGCGGTGACGTCGTCGAAGACGACTTCGACCCGTTGCCCGACCTCGATCGCGTCCAGATCCGCCTCGACCAGGTTGGAGATCATCGTGTGCGCGCCGTCGACGCGGACGAGGGCGACGTTGTAGGGGACGTCCGGCGCCCAGGTCTGGTTGAACGACTGGTGGTAGACGATCCAGGACCACACTTCGCCCGTTCCCGGTAATACGACCCACTTGTGCTCGGGCGACAGGCAGTTGGTGCACACCGGCCCGATCGGCCAGCGTCGATGACCGCACGCCGTGCACTCCTGGATAGTGAGCTCATGTCGTTTGCAAGCGTCCCAGAAGGGGCCGCTGCCATCGGTGGCAATGGGAAGGGGCTTGTCGTAGGTCATTTCGTCAGCACCAATGCGCTCGCAGTGTTCAGGGCCATGCCACGACCCGTGGTCAGGCAGGTCTCGGCGCCCGGCACCTGCCGGGCGCCGGCTTCCCCGCGGATCTGTCGCACGCCTTCGACGATGTGCGTCCAGCCCTGCATGTACGCGTCGGAGAGACTGCCCCCGTGGGTGTTGGTGGGAAGCGTGGACCCCATCTTCAAGTTGCCGTCGGCGACGAAAGCGCCGCTCTCCCCGCGCTTGACGAATCCGCCGTGCTCGAGCCAGAGCAGCACCGAGAAGGTGAAGTTGTCGTAGAGCTCCGCGACGTCGATGTCTCGCGGACCGAGGCCCGAGGTCGCCCACACCTCGTCCAGCACGGCCTTCTGATGCGGAAGATACCACCAGTCCTCGGCTTCGCTCTTGCGAGCGGTGTATCCCTGCCCCATGCCGGCGATGTGCACGGGCGGCTTCGCGAGATCTCGCGCTCGCTCCGCCGAGCTGACGATGATCGCCACGCCGCCGTCGGAGATCAAGCAGCAGTCGAGCAGATGGAAGGGTTCGACGACCCATCGCGATGCCTGATGATCCTCGAGGGTCATCGGCTTGCCGAACATCACCGCGTCCGGGTTGTTCTGCGCATGCTCCCGGAACGTTACCGAGACGGCGCCGAGCTGCTCGCTCGTGGTTCCGTACAGCGACATGTGGCGACGCGCGCCGAGCGCACTGTTGGCCTGCGGACCGAACATGCCCCAGATCCCCCAGCTCAGCCCCGGGTCTCCGTTGGGCGAGTTGAACCGCTGCCCGCCGGTCAACGCCGCGTCGCCGAAGACACAAGCGACGGTCGTCGCCAGCCCGGCGTCGATGGCCATGACAGCCTCCTGCACGAGAGCTCCCGCCGTCGCACCCCCCATCGACTTCGAACCCGCGTATCGCGGGTCGATACCGGCCGCCTCGGCGAAACGCAGATAGTGGTTGGCGCCCTCGCGGGACGTCGTGCCGGGGTGAGTCAGAATCCCGTCGATCTCCGACTTGTCGATGCCCGCGTCGTCGATCGCCGCACTCAGCGCCTCGAGACCGAGCCCCAGAGCCGTCGTCCCCGGCATCTTGCCCATCCGGGTGCGTCCCACCCCGACGATCGCGCCGCGTCCGCTGAGACCGCGGCGAGCCGTGCTGTCCATCTCTGTCTGTCTCCTTCGTCGAATGTCTCGTTACCGACCGCGGAACACCGGAAGCCGTTTCTCGGCGAAGGCCACACGGCCCTCCGCCCGGTCCTCGGTGTCACGGATCAGGTTGAACAGGGTGCGTTCGAGGGTCAGTCCCTCGGCGAGGGGCAGGTGACGACCACGAGCGACGGCCTGCTTGACGGCCTGGAGCGCAAGGGGCGCATTGCCGGCGATGCGTTGGGCAGTCTCCAGCACGGCGCCACGCAGCTCCTGCGGCGGGACGACTCCGTTGACCAGCCCGGCGTCGCGGACTCGCTCCGCGTCCCAGCGATCACCCGTGAGCAGTAGTTCCATCGCGAGCGCGTGCGGCGCCTGCCGGATGATGCGCTGGGTTCCGCCGGCCCCCGGCATCGATCCGATCCGCACCTCCGGGAGTCCGAAGGTCGCCGTCGATGAGGCGTACCGCAGATCGCACGAGAGCGCGAGCTCGAATCCGGCGCCGAGCGCGTAGCCGTTGACGGCCGCGACGACCGGCTTCCAGATCTCCATGCCCCGAGACAGGTGCTGCGGCGGGACGCCGAACTGGTCGTCGAACGCCGTGACGTCGGCCGCACCACGCAGGTCCATCCCCGAGCAGAATGCCTTCTCGCCGGCGCCCGTGATGACGATCACCGCGATCGCCGGGTCGTCGCGGAATTCGGCGAGCGCCTCGCCGAGCGTCGCGATGAGCGTCGCCGTCAGACTGTTGTGGGCCTGGGGACGGTTGAGAGTCAGGACGCCGACCGCGCCCTCGCGCTCGACGAGTAGCTCCGCAGCGCTGCCCTCAGTCATAGGCCGAGCGCCTTCGCGAGGATCCGATGCTGGATCTCCGTCGTGCCTTCGACGATCTGGAAGTACCGGACGTCACGGTACAGCCTTTCGATGGGCGAATCGCGCATGAAGCCCATGCCGCCGAACACCCGCATCATCTGGTCGACGACCCAGAGGGCGGTCTCGCTAGCCACTAGCTTCGCGTGCGCGCATTCACGGACGGGCACCTCAGACCGGGTGTCGCAGAGCACGGCCGCGCGATAGGTCAGCAACCGCGCGGCCGCGATGCGAGCATCCGCCTCGGCAAATTTCATTGAGATCTCCTGGAATCCGCCGATCTTCCGCCCGAATGCGGTGCGTTCCTTGGCATAGGCCAGACCGAGGTCGAACGCCGCGGTGGCGACGCCGAGCGAGGCGGCGGCGATCAGGACGCGTCCGCGGATGAGCACGTCGAGGATCTCCTCGATCTCGGACCCCTCGGGCGGCGAGATGCGCCGCGACTCGTCCAGGCGCACGTCGTCGAAGACGAGCTCACCCACTTGAGAGGAACGGCAGCCCAGCTTCTCGAGGGTGCGCTCGACGGCGTAGCCCTCGTCGCCCGCCTCGACCATGTACACCGCGAACTTGCCATTATCCTGCTTCGCCACTACGCCGATGGCTCCGGCGATCGGCCCGTTGGTGATGAAGGTCTTGCGTCCCCGCAGCACCGCAGTCGACCCGGTGACCTCCACCGTCGTGCGGATGGCGCGTACGTCCGAGCCGGCGTCCGGCTCGGTCAGCCCCCAGGCCGTGATGAGTTCGCCCGCGATCGCCGGACGCAGCCAGCGCTCCTTCTGCTCGTCGGATCCGAAGCGTGCGAGATAGGCGGTGCCGATCTGGCCTTGGATGCCGAGTCCGGCCGCGATGCCGGCGCACACGCGGGAGACCTCCTCGCGGAAGATCATGTCCGGCAGCAGGCCGGCATCCGATCCGCCCCAGCGCTCCTCGAACTGCAACCCCAGGAGGCCGGCCGAGCCGGCCTTCGTGAAGAGCTCGAGCGGGAAGGTGGAGGTACGCTCCGCCTCGTCCACGAGCGGCGCGACCTCGCGCTCCGCGAACGCGCGGGCGGACGATCTGAACTCTTCGACTTCGGCCGGGAGCTGGAAGAGCTCCCCCACATTGCTGGTCATCGGATCACCTTGCTTCGAATCGCGGCGCGCGCTTCTCGGCGAAGGCTCGCGGCCCCTCCGCGGCGTCGGACGTCGCGAACAGTGCTTTGCTAAGTCGCTGCTCGAGAGCGAGAGCCTCGTCGAGCGGCAGGTCGGCTCCCTCGTCGACGGCCTTCTTCGCCGCTCGAACCGCGAGCGGACCGTTCGCGGCGATCGCCTCGGCCAGTTGCAGTGCGTGCGTCATCAGATCCGCCGACGGCACGACCGAATTGACGAGACCCAGCTCGTACGCTCGCGCAGCCGAGATCGGCGCCCCGGTCATGAGCATCTCGAGGGCGATCGCTCGAGGGATGTCGCGCGCGAGACGCTGAGTCCCGCCACCTCCGGGGAGTAGCGCCCATTTGGCTTCGGTCAGCCCGAGTTGGGCGTGGTCGGCGACGATCCTAAGATCGCAGGCGAGCACCATCTCGAGCCCGCCGCCGAAGGCCACCCCGTTGACCGCCGCGATGATCGGCTTGTCCGTGTGGAAGTCGCGCGTGATGAAGCCGAAGGGGGGCGCCGTGTAGGCGGGATCAGCACGCTCGGCCGGATCCATCTCCTTGAGGTCGGCACCGGCGCTGAACGCCTTGTCGCCCGCGCCGGTGAGCACCGCGACCCGCGCTGTGTCGTCGGACACGAACGCGGTGAAGGCCCCCTCGAGTCCCGCCCGAGTCTCCCGGTTGATCGCGTTGCGGGCCTCCGGGCGATCGATCGTGATGATCCGGACGGGACCCTGCGACTCCACGCGAACGGACACGCTAGCTCCCGCTCGTGTAGAGCTCGGGGATGTCCCGGCGGAACTTGTTGAAGTCGGGGGCGCGCTTCTCGAGGAAGGCCTTCGTGCCCTCCATCTGCTCCTCCGAACCGAGGTAGTTCGGTGCGAGCATGCGCTGCACGGAGAAGGTCGGGTTGCGGAGATTGTCGAGTGCGCCCTCGAACGACGCCTTGTTCACGCGAAGGCAGGTAGGGCTCTTGGCGAGGATCTCCTGGCACCACTGGTCGACTTCCTCATCGAGCTTGTCGTAGGGCACGACCGCGTTGACCAGACCCCAGTCGAGCATTTGTGCCGCCGTGTACCGCCGGTTGACGAACCACATCTCCCGAGCACGCTTGTGCCCGATGATCGTGGACAGGCGAGCGACCGTGAAGCCATCGGCAGGGCTGCCGACCGAGGGACCGTTCTGGCCGAAGATCGCGTGATCGGCGGCGATCGTGAGATCGCACGCGTAGGCCATGTGGTGACCGCCGCCGATCGCGTACCCGTTCACTCGTGCGATGACCGGCTTGAGGCAGCAACGGATCGCGTTGTGGATGTCGGGGAAGAAGTCGTAGGTCGCCTCGAGACCGCCCTCGTCCTCCCACTTGACGTCGCCACCGGCGCAGAAGGCTCGTTCACCGGCACCGGTGATGACGACCACACCGATCTCGCCATCGAAGGACGCGTCCTGGATGGCCAATACCAGCTCGCGCATGGTGTGGTTGGTGTAGGCGTTGAGCGACTTGGGTCGGTTGATCGTGATCCGGGCGACGTGGTCGGCCTTCTCGTAGATGATGTCGGTGAATTCAGACGTGGCAGCCATGAGTTGGTTCTCCCTCTCGGTTCGTTTCTGTCTCTTGGTCGGGGCTCATTCGGCGGGGTAGTCGTACCAGCCGCCACCGGTCTTGCGGCCGAGCCGGCCGGCCGCAACCCGGGACACCAGGCTCGGCGGCGGAGCGAACCGCTCGCCGTAGGCCTCACGGAGATTCCGCGAGCCCTGGAGTGCGATGTCGAGCCCGTTGTAGTCGTTGAGCTCGAACTGCCCCATGGGGTGATTGAAGGCCAGTCGCATCGCCTTGTCGAGATCCTCCATCGAGGCGATGCCCTCCTCGTAGATGCGGATGCATTCCAGGCGTAGGGCCATGATCGCGCGGGTGGTGATGAACCCGGGGGTGTCGCGCTGGCAGACGATGCTCTCCTTGCCGAGCTGCTCGGCAAGGGCGACAGTGCGGTCGAGCATCTCGTCCGAGGTGAGCGTGCCACGAACGATCTCGACGAGACGCATCATCACGGGCGGATTAAAGAAGTGCATCCCGACCACGCGCTCCGGGCGCTGAGTCACCGACGCGATAGCGGTGATGCTCAACTGGCTCGTGTTCGTGGCGAGGAGCGTCGACTCGCCGACCCGCGCATCGAGGTCGACGAAGACCTTCTGCTTGAGTTCGAGGACTTCAGGGACGGCTTCGACCACCACGTTCGCGCCGGCGACGGCCTTGTCAAGATCGTCGACGAACTTCATCCGGTCGAACATCTCGTCGGACTCGTGCTGGCTGACGGTGCCCTTCTTGACGAATCGGTCGAGACTCGTGCGGACGCTGGCACGTGCCCGGTCCAGCGCCGCGGAGTCGACGTCGAATACGCGGACGTCGATGCCCCGCATGGCGGCGAGTTGGCCGATGCCGTGTCCCATCGTGCCCGACCCGACCACGGTCAGTGTCTTCACGGATGCCATTGCTTCTCCTTCGAGGCGTGCGATATCGAATACTAATATACTACATAGTGCGTCGGGCCGTGACTACCGATGTCTACGCGCGCGTCACCGGCACGTCAATCGAAGGCTTGCGCATCAGCTCTACGGGAACCGGCCGTCCCGCGAGCTTCGGGCCGCTCGTCTGAAGGTGGCAGGCAACCGTTCCGCCGCCCTCGACGGGCGTGTGCTCCGGTCGGGTCTCGTGGCACGGCTCGAAGACGGCCGGGCAGCGGGATGCGAACGGACACCCCACCGGACGGCGAGACGGACTCGGCGGATCTCCGCGAAGGAGGACCTTCGCCCGGGCACGGAGGTGAGACGGCTTCGCCTCCGGGACCGCCGACAACAGGGCGGCCGTATACGGATGGGCGGGACTGTCGACGACGCGATCGGCCGGGCCGAACTCGACGATCTGGCCCAGGTACATGACGGCCACGTCGTGGCTCACATGCCGGACGACCGACAGGTCGTGGGAGATGAACAGGATGGCGACGCCGAACTCCTTCTGCAGCTTGAGCAGCAGGTTGAGGATCTGCGATTGAATCGAGATATCGAGCGCGCTGACTGCTTCGTCGCAGACCAGGATCTTCGGGTCCGGCGCGAGTGCCCGGGCGATCGCGACCCGCTGACGTTGACCCCCGGAGAGCTCATCGGGGAAACGGCGCCCATGGTCGGGAGACAGCCCGACACTGATCAGGAGCCGGTCGACCTCGGCATCCAATTCGTCGCCCTTCAGCCGCCGATGGAACACGACGGGTTCGCCGACGATCTCCCCGACTCGCATGGTGGGGTTCAGCGACGAGTAGGGGTCCTGGAAGACCATCTGCATCGATTGGCGGGCGCGGCTCAACGCCTTGCCGCGCAGACCGGTCACGTTGGAGCCGTCGAGCAGCACTTCGCCGCTCGTGGTGCCGAGCAGCCGAAGCAGTAGCCTGCCGACCGTCGACTTGCCCGATCCCGACTCGCCGACCAGCCCGAGGGTGCGGCCCGCGTGGAGGCTCAGTGTCACCTGATCGACGGCACGCACTTGGCTACGGCTGCGGCCGAACAATGACGAACGCGCGGAGAAGTCCTTCACGAGTTGCAGGCCCTCCAGCACCACGGGACCGGGCGCCGTGGACTCGACGTTCGGCTTCCCGGCGGTCATCGGCCCGCTCCCGGAAGTTCGAGTTCCTCGGCCCGGACGCAGCGCACCGAGCCGCCGCCGAGGGGCTGCAGCGGAACCGGTGCGACATCGCAGCGCCCAGGCTCGACGAAGTCGCACCGCGCCGCGAAACGGCATCCGGGGGCGACATAACCGAGCGGCGGTGGAGATCCGGGGAGAACCGAGAGCTCCTGCAGCGGGGGCTGGTTCTCCGGCAGCGCCTGCAGCAGCGCTGACGCATACGGATGCCGCGGACGCACGAAGAACGGATCGATCGGCGCCTGCTCCATGATCTGGCCCGCGTACATGACCATCACCCGGTCGCAGAACTCCGCGATCACCGCGAGATCGTGACTGATCAGGACGATCGACATATCCATCTCGGCCCGAAGCCGGCGGAGCAGATCGAGGATCTGTGCCTGGGTCGTCACGTCGAGCGCTGTCGTGGGTTCGTCGGCGATCAGCAGGGTCGGACGGCAGGCGATCGCCATCGCGATGCACACCCGCTGGCGAAGGCCGCCCGACAACTCATGCGGGTAGGCATCCGCCCGTCGTTCGGGATCGGAGATCTCGACCAGACGGAAGTCCTCGATCACCTGGGCCCGGGCCTCGGCGCGGCTGACCCCGCGGTGCCGACGGATCACCTCGGCGACCTGATCGCCGACGCGGTAGGCCGGATCGAGCGCCGTCATCGGCTCCTGGAAGATCATCCCCATCTGGCTCCCCCGAATCGACCGTAGCTCGCGCTCACGGAGCGCGGTGACGTCGACCCCGTTGAACAGGATCCGGCCGCCGCGCTGGCGCGAGATCCGCTTCGGCACGAGGCCCATGAGCGACATCGCCAGAGTGGACTTGCCTGAACCCGATTCGCCGACCAGGCCGACGACCTCGCCCGCCTCGACCGTCAGACTGACGTCGTTGAGCACGGGGAGGTAATCCCGCCCCGGAGCGAGATCCAAGGAAAAGCCTTCCACGCTCAAGAGAGGCGCGCCGGCGGTCGTCCTCGCGGGATCCACCCGTTCCATCGTCGTCATCCTTCTCGACCTCCTGTGACCTCGTCGCGAAGCACATCGCCGAGTGTGTTGAATGCCAGAGACGTGAAGAAGATGACGAGCCCCGGCGCGAGCACGAGCCACGGCGCGATCTCGATGAACGCCTTGCTGCCGCCGATCATAGATCCCCAGCTCGCGTTCGGCGGCTGGACGCCGAGCCCGAGATAGCTGAGGCTCGACTCGATGATGAGCGTGAGTCCGAGCATGAACGAGATCTGGATGATGAGAGCCGGCCATGCGTTGGGCAACATGTGGGCCCACACGACGCGGCGACGCGGAATCCCGGTGGATATCGCGGCCTCGACGAAGGTCTCATTGCGGACGAAGAGGATCTGCCCGCGCACGATGCGGAGGAACCTCGGCGCATAGGCGATGCCGACGGCGAGCATGGCGTTGCCGAGACCGGGGCCGAGGATGGCGACGATCGCGAGCGCGAGGAACAGCGATGGGAAGCTCAGTAGCACGTCGGCGATGCGGGTGACGATCGTGTCGAACCACCCTCCGAGATAGCCGGCAAGAACCCCGGGAAGCACCCCGAAGACGAGTCCCGTCGCCACGGCCTGGGCGGTCGCGAAGAGCGAGACGCGCCCGGCGACGAGGAGACGTGAGAATACATCCCGCCCGAGGTCGTCGGTGCCGAGCCAGTGCTCGAGGGTCGGAGCCTGGAGCACGCCGCGCAGGTCGTTCTGATTGGGGTCGTAGGGCGTGATCCATGGGCCCGCGAGCGAAATCACCACGAGGAGCGCGAGGTAGACGAGGCTCACGAGTCCGGCGGGGCGCGCGAGCATGCGGCGACCGAGGCCCCGGCGTCGCCGGGACGTGACGGCAGCGATGGCAGCAGTGGCCGGGGGGGTCATTGCACTCTCACCTTCGGGTTGATCAACGCATACGCGAGGTCGGTCAGGAAGCTCGCCACGACGACCAGGAGCACCGTGAACAAGATCACTCCCTGAAGGACCTGGATGTCTCGCGAGAACACGGCCTGAACCATCTGACTGCCGATTCCGGGGAGATCGAAGACGGCTTCGATGACGACTGACGCCCCGATGGCGATCGGCACCTGTAGCCCCAAAGTGGTGACGGCGGGTCCGAGCGCGGACCGCAGGGCGTGCTTTCCGACGACGCTGAACTCAGACAAACCTGCCGAGCGCATGGTGCGCACGTAATCGCGCCGCAGGTGGTCGCCGAGCGACGCTCGAAGTTGGCGGGTGAGTTCTGCGGCCAACGCGTGCCCGAGCGTGATCGCGGGCAGCAGCAGGTGCAGGAACCACTGCCACGGATTCTCGGTGATCGGGACGTAGCCGGTTGCAGGCAACCACCTGAGCGTCAGACTGAACGCGAGGACGAGGAGGATGGCGAACCAGAAGTTCGGAATGGCGACCCCCGACGTTGCGACGGCAAGCGAGATGCGATCGGCCACGCCGTTCGGGTGGAGGGCCGCGATGATCCCGAGGGGAAGAGCGATAAGGATCGCGAAGATGAATCCGAGCAGGACGAGCCCGAGGGTGACGGGCACCTTGCGCAAAAGGATGTCGGTGACCGGTTCGCTCGTGCTGAACGAGACGCCGAGGTTGCCGGTCGCCGCGTGGACCACGAAGTCGAAGAACCGTTCGACCAGGGGCTTGTCGAGACCTAGCTGCTCGCGGTACTGAGCGATTAACTCGGGCGTCGCCGTCTCGCCTCCGGCTCGCGCGATCGCCGCATCGCCCGGAAGGAGCGAGGTGAGCACGAAAACCACGAGGGCGGCGACGAGCAGTTGCGGGATGAGTGCGAGGAGGCGGCGGACGATGAACCTCAGCATGACGTTGCCGATCGGGATGGACCTGCGGTGCTGCGCGTCATTGCGATTCCTCGTTCCGCCGCCCCCTCGGCGGGGCGGCCTCGTTCCACTGGGACAGTCGGTGGTTCTCGGCCAGATTTGCCGTGCTATTCAGGTCACTCGGCGGCGGCGACCACCCCGACGTTGAGGAAGCTGGCCTTGCCGGTGAGACCGGTCGAGTATCCGACGACGTTGTCTCGGACGACCGTCGTCACACCGGGGAACATCAGCGGGATCATCCGCGAGTCCTCCATGATGAGGCCCGACGCCTGCCGGAAGAGCTCACCGCGGGCATCCTGGTCTCCGCTGGCACGGGCTTCGTCGAGCACGTCGGCGAGTTCCGGGTCGGTGACCTTGGCCGGGTTGTTGAGCCCCGTCGGTCCGAACAGGTTGTCGAGCGTCTGCGACGGGTCGGCGCGACCACCCCACGGCGTGAAGTAGGCCGCCACGGCGTTCTGGTAATAGAACTCGTCGAGCAGTGCAGGCCCCTCCATCGGGATGATGTTGGTCTCGATGCCAACGTCAGCGAGCATGCCCGCGATCGCCTCGGTCGCCTGGACCCGGAACGGCTGATTGTTCGTCTTGAAGTCGAACGAGAAGCCGTCGGGGTAGCCGGCCTCGGCCAGCAGTTCCCGCGCCTTGTCCGGGTCATAGGGGTACATGTTCTCGAGCTCAGGGTCGTTTCCGAAGTACCCCGGGGGGAACGGCTGCCAGGCGACCGTGCCGGTGCCGCGGTAGATCCCCTCGAAGAGCGCCTCGCGATCGATCGCGTAGTTGATCGCTTCGCGGACGAGCGGGTCGTCGAAGGGTGCGATCGAGATGTTCAGACCGAGATGGTCGACCGCGAGGGCGGGATCGGTGCGAACCTCGAGGCTCGAGTCGGCGGAGGCGAGCTGCACCTGGGCAGCAGAGATCTGCGCGACATCGACCTCGCCGGCACGGATGGCGCTCAGGCGCGTGTCGTCGTCATCGATCAACCTGATGGTGAGCGACGCCAAGAGCACGGAGTCGGGGTCGTAGTAGCCGTCGAACCGCTCGACCGTGAGGTGGTCTCCGGGCGCGTACTCGACCAGCTTCCACGGGCCGGCGCCGTCCGGCTTGATCGCGAGATTCGTACCGTCGTCGAACGCAGCCGGAGAGATGATCATGCCCGCGCGGTCAGCGAGCTTCGCCGGCAGGGCAGCATCGGCTGCCGAGAGTTCGAAGACGACGGTGAGCGCGCCGGTCGCCTCGACCGACGCCACCGAGGAGAGGTCGCCCTTGACGGTCGACGTCTCGAGCGTCATGGCCCGGTCCATGTTGGCGACGACGGCATCGGCATCGAGGGTCGATCCGTCGTGGAACGTCAATCCGTCACGCAGCGTGATCGTGAGGGAGTCGTCGGTCTGTTCCCAGGACTCGGCGAGGCCGGGCGCCACGGATCCGTCGGCCGCGTAACTGAAGATGCTCGCGTACACCGGAAGGAGCCAGGGGATGTCCTGAGACGACGTCCCCTGCTGCGGGTCGAGACTGGTCGCGGGTTCAAAATAGCCGAAGGTGAGGCTGCCATCGGGATCGACGTTCTCACCCGTGGTGGTGCCGGGAGAACAGGCCGCCAAGACAACGGCGGCAACGACTGCAGTTGCAGTTACTGCCAAGCGACGCAGGCGTCGCGTACTCATTGCGTTCATCATCGAACTCCTGGTTGTAGAGGATACGAGACAGCATCGTCTCGATCCGTCCAGCATATTATGATAAGAGTAAACCATGTCAAGGTTTCCCGACGCGATGGAGTCGATCTCTCAGGTCGGCGACGGCATGTGGCTGATCGAACAACCAGTTCTCGGCGAATCAAATGTCGCATTCACCAACTGCTACGTGCTCGAAGGCAGCGGGGGCGACGTCCACGTCATCGATCCCGGGTGGGACACGACGCCGAACTGGCGCCGCCTCTCAGCGTCGTTGTCCAGCATCGGCAAATCCCTCGCTCGAATCGCCAGCATCGTTGTCACCCATCTGCACGCCGATCATCTCGGGCTTGCTCGCACCGTCAGCAGGTTGACGTCCGCCCCGCTCTTCTTAGGCCGCGTTGAAGCGACATCGTTGAACGACCTGGTACCTCGCCGATGGGCTGAACCCACACTGATCGATCAGCTCTCGCGATGGGGGGTGCCCGAGAAGGACCGTCTTTTCCTTGTTCGAGCTCTCGCCCGGGAGGATCCCCCGACTTTCCCGGCTCCCGACGTTCTCATCGACGACGACGATTGGCTCCCCATCCCTGGGCGGAGGATCAAGGCGGTGCTCACGCCCGGACACACCCCCGGGCATCTGTGCCTACTGGATGAGGACAACCACGTTCTCTTCACGGGTGACCACGTACTGCCCCGGATCAATTCGGGACTCGGCCTGGCCGGGGAGCAATCGATGAGCAACCCACTCGTGGACTACCTCCACTCACTCGATCGAGTCGAGAGCCTCAGCACAGTCGCCTTCCCCGGACATCACGAACGGATCGCGGATCTGCCTGCGCGAGTTCGCGAAATTCGCGTTCACCATCTCAACCGCGCGACCGAGGTTTCGCAACTGCGAAGACACGACTCGACGCCGTGGTCAATCGCGCGACAGCTACGCTGGCGGGCCGGTTGGGACACGATGGGCGCCTATCATCGCCACTCGGCGATCGCACAAGTCTCCATGCACCTGAATCGACTCGATTCGCTCGCCTCAGTGGACCTTGCGAATTGAGGAATCAATGTCACTCAAGTCGCACGCCATCGGCTCGCGGCGGCATCCCGAGATCTTCGGATAGGACCCCATGACCATCGCAACCGTCAACCCCGCCACCGGCGAGACCGAGAAGACCTTCGAACCGCACACCGCCGCCGCGGTCGAGCGACGCCTGACCCTCGCGGCCGCCGCCTTCGAGACGCTCAAGCGCACGACTTTCGCGCAGCGCGGGGAGTGGATGCGCGCCGCAGCCGACCTGCTGGATGCCGAGTCCGCACCGCTCGCCGAGATCCTCACCCGCGAGATGGGCAAACCGATCGCGGCGTCTCGCGCCGAGGTCGCGAAGTGCGCGAAGGGGATGCGGTTCTACGCCGAGCACGCGGAGTCGTTCCTCGCCGACGAGCCGCTCGCCGACCCCGCGGCCGTCGGGGCGTCGCGCGCGGTCGCCCGCTACCAGCCGCTCGGCGTCGTGCTCGCCGTCATGCCGTGGAACTACCCGCTCTGGC
>CAZPJC010000009.1:0-38736 GCA_964586645.1 uncultured Schumannella sp. | reverse complement strand
GCCTCTTGGTGCGGGACTTGTTCATCTTTGAACGCCTTTCGAAAGTTTCGGCTTCAATGCCGAAAGTGATTGGGTGAGGTCGATAGTAGGGCGCGCCCAATATGTAGTCAAGGACAACAAATCTCGCGCACTAGGGTAAGCGCATGCCAGCCGGGGACAACGTCGACGGCGTGCGCCGCCGCAACCTCGCCACGATCCTCGAACTCGTCCACCACGGCCGGGCCGCCTCGCGCGCCGAACTGACCGCCCTCACCGGACTCAACCGGTCGACCGTCGCGGCGCTCGTCGCCGAACTCGCCGAGCTCGGACTTCTTGACGAAGGCGACCCCGTCGCGAGCGGCGGCGTCGGCCGGCCCTCCCCCGGCGTGCGCGCGAACCCGACGACCGTCACGATCGCCGTGAACCCCGAAGTGGATGCCGTCACCGCCGCCGCGATCGGACTCGGCGCGCGCGTCGGACCCCGCATCCGCCGGCCGCTGGATGCCGTCCCCGACCCCGCGACCGCCGTCGACGTGATCGGCGAACTGGTGCGCGACCTCACCGAACGAGGGCGTCGCGTGGCGGGCGTCGGCCTCGCGATCCCGGGACTCGTCCGCGCGACCGACGGCACCGTTCGCTGGGCCCCTCACCTCGGCTGGCGCGAGGTGCCGTTCGCGCGCATGGTCGAGGATGCCGTCGGCCTCCCCGTGCACGCCGACAACGACGCGACGCTCGGCGCGGTCGCCGAGCACCTGTTCGGCGCCGGCCGCGGCGTCGACCACCTGCTCTACCTCAACGGGGGCGCGTCCGGCATCGGCGGCGGGGTCATCGTGCACGGCGAACCGCTCACCGGGCGCGGCGGCTACGCCGGCGAGTTCGGGCAGAACCGCCCGGGGGCCGGCGACCGGCTCTCGGAACGCGGCACCCTCGAGGACGAGGTGAGCCGCGCACGCGTGCTCGACCTGCTCGGACTCGTCGACGCCGACGAACCCGCGCTCGCCGCGGCCATCGCCGCGTCGTCGGATCCTCGGGTCGCCGCCGAGCTCCGGCGGCAGCAGGGCATCCTCGCGGTGGCCCTCGGCAACGCCGTCAACGTCTTCAACCCCGAGCTCGTCGTGCTCGGCGGCTACCTGGCGACCCATCTCTCCTGGCAGCCGGAGGGTCTCCTCGAGGCCGTCGCCGCCGCGACGATCCCCGCCGCGATGGAGGGCGTCACGATCGTGCCCGCCGCCCTGGGCGAGGACCGGCTGCTCATCGGAGCCGCGGAACTGGCCTTCCGCTCGGTCCTGCGGGATCCGGCATCCTGGAGGGCATGAAGCTCTCGTCCGGCGACCGGGTCGCCGTGCTCTCCCCGGCGTTCGCCGCGCCCGCGGCCGGGCCGGCGATCCACGAGCAGGCGATGCGCCGACTGACCGAGGCGACCGGACTCGTCCCGGTCGAGTACCCGACGACGCGACGCCTCGACGCGCCCGCGGCCGACCCCGCCGCCGACGTGACCGCCGCGTTCGCCGACCCCGGCATCCGCGCGGTGCTCGCGACGATCGGCGGCGACGACCAGATCACGGTGATCCCGCACCTCGACGACGCGGAGCTCTCCGCGAACCCGAAGCCGTTCCTCGGCTACAGCGACAACACCAACCTGCTGAACCACCTGTGGCGACTCGGCGTCCCCGGGTTCTACGGCGGCTCGACGCAGGTGCACCTCGGCGCGGGGCCCGGGATCGACGACATCCACCTCGCCTCGCTGCGCGCCGCGCTGCTCGACGGCGGCGACCTCGAGCTGACCGAACCGGGCGAGTCGGAGGACTACGGCCGGATGTGGGACGACCCCCGCGCGCTCACCGAGCACGGCGACCGCGAGGCGACGGATGCCTGGACCTGGGCCGGCCCCGCCCGCCGGGTGACGGGTCGCACCTGGGGCGGCTGCCTCGAGGTGCTCGACCAGATCGGGATCGCCGGCCGGTTCCCCGCCGCCGCCGAACTGGAGGGGGGCATCCTGCTGCTGGAGACGAGCGAGGAGCTGCCGTCCGCCGACTGGGTCGCCCGGTGGACCCGCGCGCTCGGCGAAGCCGGGATCCTCGCCGCCGTCGCCGGAGTGCTCGTCGCCCGGCCGCCGACGAGCAACTTCGCGGTGCATCCGGATGCGAGCGAGCGCGCCCGGCTGCGCGGCGCGCAGCGCGACGTGGCGATCACCACGATCACCGCGTACAACCCGGATGCCGTCGTCTGCGTCGGCATCCCGTTCGGTCACACCCGGCCGCAGTGGATCGTGCCGTACGGCGGCACGATGACGCTCGACGGCGTCGCGCAGCGGGTCTTCGCGGACTTCGGCTAACCCGCCAGGCGGTCCTCGAGCCCCCAGGCCTGTCCGTAGCCGCCGTCGGCCTCCGGCTTCGCCATCAGCTCCAGGAACGGCCCCGCCGGGAACGCCTCCGGGCCGAGCACGCCGGCGCCCGACCAGACCCCGGTCGCGAGCAGCTCGAGCGCGATCACCGGGTTGAGCGCCGTCTGCCAGACGACGCACTGGGCGTCGTACTCGGCCATCGTCCACTCGTTGTCGCTCACGTGGTACAGGTACACCTCGCGCGGCGTCCCGTCCTTCCCGGTGCCGGTCACCCAGAGCCCGGCGCAGGTCTTACCGGTCATCCGCGGGCCGATCGTCGCGGGGTCGGGGAGCGCGGCGGCGACGACATCCCGAGGCGCGACCTCGAAGGGACCGTTCGCCGACCGCACCCGGATCGGCACCGTCGAGTCGAGGTGCAGCTGGTGGAGCGTCTTGAGGATGCCGATGAACTCGTCGCCGAGCCCGTACTTGAAGGTGACGCGCTTCGCGTCGACCCAGCGCGGCATCAGCAGCACCTCCTCGTGCTCGACGTTGACGCACTCGACCGGGCCGATGCCCTCGGGGAAGACGAACACCTCGGGCTCGGAGAACGGCGGCGTCGTGAACCAGCCGGTCTCCTTCTCCCACACGACGGGCGGGTTGAGGCACTCCTCGATCGTCGTCCAGATGCTGAACGACGGGGCGAAGATCTCCTCGCCGTTCTCGTCGCGCACGACGAGGTTCGCGCCGTCGCGGGTGCCGAGTTCGTCGATCTCGGAGAACAGCTCGTCGGCGGCGTAGCGGGCGAACACGTCGGAGAGCCCGGGCTCGACGCCCATGCCGACGAGGGCGAGCCGGCCCGCGCTCTCCCAGTCGGGCGCCTGCGCGAACTGGTCGTCGCCGAGCTTCACCCCCGTCTCGGAGTACGGGTTCTCGGGATGCGGCTCCGACAGGCTCATCGCCATGTCGAGGTAGTCCGCGCCCGCGGCGAGCGCCCCCGCGAAGATCGTCGGCACGAACTTGGGCTCGACGGCGTTCATGACGTGCGTCGCGCCGTGCTCGCGGGCGACCGACTCGACGTTCGACGGGTCGGAGGCGTCGATCTTCGCCGCGACGAAGCGCGCGCCCTGGTCGCCGTGCTTCGCGGTGATCCAGGCGATCGTTCGCTCGGCCCGGGAGACGTCGTAGTCGCTCACGACGATCGTCTCGAAGAAGTCGCGACGGGCGGCGATCTTGGCGATCGCATCGCCGACGCCGCCGGCGCCGACCAGGAGGATTCTCATGGCCCGACGCTACCGGGTCGCCCCGCGCGCTCGCGAGAGAGACGTGGCGCGAAGACGGCCCACGCCGCGACCGCGACGGCGGCCCCGAGCAGGGCTCCGCCGATCGTGTCGGTCACCCAGTGGGCCCCCAGGTACGTGCGGCTGAGGGCCATCAGCACGACGTAGGCGAGGCCCGGGATCAGCACCCACCAGCGGGCGAGCAGCAGCGTCAGCAGCACGGCGACGGTCGCGGCGTTGGCGACATGCCCCGACGGGTACGCCCCGCTCGTGAGGTCGAGCAGGATGTCCTCGGGCCGCTGCCGCGAGAACAGCACCTTGAGCCCCTGCACGATCGCGGCGCTCACGGCCGAGGCGAGCACGAACACGAGCGCCGCCCAGGGGCGCCTCCGGATGAGGAACACCGCCGCGACGACGACCGGCACCGCGGCGATCGCGAACCAGCCGCCGCCGAGGAAGTCGAGGATGCGCGCGGGCACCTCCAGCACGGGGGTGCGGTTCTCGAGGATCTCGTCCATCCACTCGACGTCGATCTCGTCCCGGATCACGTCGATGCGCACGAGGAGGCCGAGGAGCAGCACGACCGCGACCGCCGCGGCCGCCGCGATCGGGCCGAGGCGCCGCCAGGGCAGCTTCCGGGCGGCGTCGATGACGTCCCGCCCGGTCGCGAGAAGGTCCCGGGTGATCGGACGGAGTTCCATCCGCCCAAACTAGCCGGGAGTCAGTGACCGGCGGTCGCGTTGACAGCGTCGTCGTCGCCGACCGGCTTCGAGCGCAGCGGCCGCACGACCGCCCAGAGCAGCACGATCGCGACGCTGATCGCGAGGCCCATGCCGAGTCCCATCGGGATCGCCGACTCCGTGCCGAACAGGCCGACGATGGGAGCGGCGGCACTCGCCAGCCCGAAGTTGATCGCCCCGAGGAGCGCCGCGGCGGTCCCGGCTTCGGCCCCGTGCGGCGCGAGCGCGGTCACCTGGATGCACGGGAAGCTCAGCCCGGCGCAGGACAGGAAGACGAACGTGCACGCGACGATGACCCACATCGGCGCGCCCAGCGCGGCGGCCCCGGCGGCTCCGAACCCGGCGAGCGCCATGAGCGGCAGCGAGACGGCGAGGATCTTCGGCGGCGCGAATCGGCGCATCAGCCGGGAGGCGACCTGCGACGACACCGCGAGGCCGATCGAGTTGATCGCGAACAGGATGCCGAACTGCTGCGCGTCGAGCCCGTAGACCTCCTGGAACACGAAGGAGGACGACGACAGGTAGGCGAACAGCCCGGAGAACATCAGGCCCGCGATGAGCGCGACGCCGATGAAGACGCGGTCGGAGAGCACCGCCCGGTACCGCTGGGCCGTCGTGCTGTGGCCCTTGATCCGGCGGCGCTCCGGCGGAAGGGTCTCGACGATGAACGTCGCGGCGAGGATCGACACGACGATGCCGTATCCGGCGAGGGCGAGGAACAGCCCGCGCCAGTCGAGCACCGCGAGCAACTGCGATCCGATCACCGGGGCGAGGATCGGGGCGAGGCTCGTGACGAGGGCCAGGCGCGACAGCATCCTCACCAGCGGCTGCCCGCCGAACAGGTCGCGCACGGTCGCCATCGCCACGACGCCACCGCCGGCCGCGCCGACGCCCTGCAGCACGCGGAAGACGAGCACCCACTCGATGCTCGGCGCGAAGGCGACGCCGATGCTCGCCCCGACGTGGAGCGCGGTCGCGAGGATGAGCGGCAGCTTGCGGCCGACGGTGTCGCTCCACGGACCGATGACCAGCTGACCCAGGCCGAAGCCGATCATCGTCGCGGTGAGCGTGAGCTGGATGGTCGCCTCGGCGGCGTTCAGCTCGTCGGCGACGACCGGGAGCGCGGGCAGGTAGAGGTCGATCGTGAACGGCCCGAGCCCGACGAGGAGGCCGAGCACGACCACGTAGACGACACGGGCGGAGCGCGACAGGGCGTCGCCCGGGTGGGTGAGAGAGGTCATGGGGAGTTCCTGGGATGGCGGCGGAGGGTCTGCGCCGGCATCCTCGGTGACGTATCCCCAGACCGAGACTAGCGGGCGGGCGGGCCGCCCTGCAGGGTCGCGAACGCCCGCACGGGGAACGTGCCGAAGCCGCGGACGGCGGGCGGCGCCGCGGTGAACCGCGCCCCGCGGGGCGGCAGCTCGCCGAGCCGCGTGAGGTGCTCGACCACGTGGATGCCCGCCGCGAGCAGCCCGGTGTGCGCGGGTCGCTCGCCGCCGGACTCGGTGTCGTCGATGTTGAGCGAGTCGATGCCGACGAGCGCGACCCCCTGGCTCACCAGGTGATCGACCGCCGCCGCCTCGAGGAACGGCGCCCCCGTGCCGTACGCGGGCGTGCCGAAGTGCCGGTCCCAGCCGGTGTGCAGCAGGACCGCGGCGCCGCGCAGATCGCGGTCGAGGAAGACCCCCGCCGGGATGCCGCGGCTGGTCAGGTCGGTGAGGTGGAACACCTCGGTCGGAAGGTCCACGAGCGTGTCGAGGTCGAGCCCCGCGAGGTCGGCGCCGTCGCCGTACCGGTGGAACGGGCTGTCGAGGTAGGTGCCGGTGTTGCCGATCATCGTGATGACGTCCATCGCGAACGTCGTGCCGGGCGCGTACCGGCCGACCGAGGCCTCGCGGGTGAGGTGCGGCGTGATGACGGGCGCCGGCAGACCCGGGTAGGTGACCAGACCCTCGTGGATGACGTGGCTGAGATCGACGACCCGTCGCGCGCCGGGCGCGGTGACGGTCTCGATCCCGCGCGAGCCCTTGTGCGGCTCCTCGACGATCCGCAGCCCGGCGAGTTCCACCGAGCCCACCATCGCGAGACCCAGGTGCTGCACGAACAGCCGGCCGATCTGGTCCTCCGTCTCCCGCCCGGTCGGCAGGTCGAGGCGGAAGCCCTCGGCGGTCAGGCCGCCGCCGTTGGCGAACGACACCGTCGCATCGAAGTGGGCGCGGTAGTCAGGCATCCAGCTGCACTTTCCTCGGGGCGCGGGCGCGCTTGATCAGGGTGACGACGACCGCGACGAGCGCGAGCACCGCCGGGACGACGAGGTACGGCCCGCCGAGCGCGACGAGTCCGGCGACGAGCACGACCGAGACGACCGCCATCCACCAGCCGACCGAGAACCGATCCAGCAGCCGCACGGCCGCGATCACGCCGAGCAGGTAGACCGTCGCCATCGAGGCCGTCTGAGCGAGCACGAACGTGCTCAGATCGGCCTGCAGCAGCAGGTAGATGCCGAGATAGGCGAAGCACTGCACGGCGACGAGCAGCAGCGCGCGGCGCGGCACCTGCCCGGGCTCGCCGCCCTTCGCGAACCAGCGCGGCAGGTCGCCGTCGCGGCCGAGCGAGGCGACGAGGTTGCCGAAGGCGGGGATGTAGACGTTGAGCACGCCGAGGATCACGATCATCGCGACGGCGGTCACGATCGCCGGGCCGAACCCGGGGATCGTGCGGGAGACCAGGTCGAACAGCGGCACGACGCCCTCGCCGTTCGCGCCGACCAGCACGGTCACGATCTGCAGCGAGAGGTAGGCCGCCCCGACGACGACGATCGCGATGGCCGTCGCCAGCGGGAGGGTGCGGCGCGGATTCCGGAACTCCGCCGCCCAGTGCGTGATCGCCTCCCACCCCGAGAACGCCCAGACGAACAGGCTGATCGCGACGCCGACGCCCGCCCAGCCGTGCGGGAGGAACGGCTCGAGGCGCGCGGGCTCCGCCGCAGGCAGGCCGCTCGCGACGACGAGTACGACGATCGCGACGAGCAGGCCGGTGAGGCCGAGCTGCACGGCGCTGCTGACCCGCAGGCCGATCCAGGCGAGGCCGAGCGCGACGACGAAGAAGCCCATGCCGACGACGCCGGCGAACTCCCGCGGGATGCCGGTGAACGCCGCGAGGTACTCCCCGCCGAGCACCGCGACCACGGGGGCGCCGATGCCCGCGCCGAAGAAGAAGATGTACGCGGTCGCCCGGGCGGCCGTGCCGCCGAGGGCGAGGCGCACGAAGGTCGCGACCCCTCCCCCATCGGGATGCCGGGCGGCGAGCGCGGCGAAGGTGCCGGCGAGCGGGATCGAGAGCACCGAGACGACGGCGACCGCGAGGATCGACGCCGGCCCCGCCGCGTCCGCCGCGAGGCCGGGGAGGGCGAGGATGCCGGTGCCGAGGACGGCGGCGATGTAGAGGGCCGACGCCGACGGCAGCCCGATGCGTCCGTGCTGGGTGCTCACCCCCTCAGTCTGGCGAGGAGGGACTGACACCGGCGCGCGGTTTTCGGCCAACCTGCTCCGGCGCGCGACCCGGGGAGGGTCAGCGGCGGCGGGCGCGGGCGAGGGAGTCGACGATGACGGCGGCGAGCAGCACGGCCCCTGTGATGAGCAGCCGCGTCGAGGAGTCGAGGGCGAGCAGCGTGAAGCCCGAGCCGAGCGAGGTGATGATGACGATGCCGAGCAGCGCCGACCAGGCGGAGCCGCGCCCGCCGAACAGGCTCGTGCCGCCGATGACCGCCGCGGCGATCGCCGTGAGGTAGACGTCGTCGGTCGCGCCGCCCTGCACGGCGGCCGCGAGCCGCGCCGTGCCGAGGATGCCGCCGACCGCCGCGAGCACCGAGCAGACGATGAACGCCGAGATCACGACCCCGCCGGTGCGGATGCCGACCCGGCGCGCGGCCTCCTCGCCGCCGCCGACGGCGTGCAGCGAGCGCCCCCAGCGGGTGCGGCGCAGCACGATGTCGGCCACCACGACGGCGCCGAGCAGCACGACGAAGACCGCGCCGACGCCGCGGCCGAGCCCGAGGTACCAGACCGCGCCGAGCAGCGCGGCGAGCAGCAGCGCGCCGGCGAGCACGATCGTCCAGAGCCGGCCGTAGGGCAGTCCGGCATGACGGCGGCGCGCCCGGGTGACGATGCGCGCGGCGACCCAGGCGAGTCCGCCCGCCGCCGCGACCCCATAGGCCACGGCATCCGGCAGGTAGCCCTGCTGGGCGAAGGTGACCAGCCACGAGTCGACGGGGAGCCCGATGGAGCCGCTGCCGCGGAGCAGCCAGGACTGCGCGCCGAGCACCGCGAGCAGGCCGGCGAGGGTCACCACGAAGCCGGGCGCCCGGAACCTGATCACGACCAGGCCGTAGAGCGCGCCGATGCCCGCGGCCACGGCGAGCGCGACGGCGATCGCGGCGAGCGCCGGCCAGTCGGAGCCGACGAACAGGATGCCGACGATCGCCCCGGCGAGCGACGCGACGGCGCCGACCGAGAGGTCGATCTGCCCGACGATGAGCACGAACACGACGCCGAGGGCGATCAGCCCGGTCGCGGCCGACTGCATCGCGAGGTTCACGAGGTTGGCGCTCGACAGGAAGCTCGGGTTGGCGATCTGGAACACGATCCAGACGACGGCGAGCACCCCGAGCGGCGGCAGCGCGCTCCAGCCGCCGGCGCCGAGCCGGGCGGCGAGGGCGCTGCGCACGGTCGGTGCGACAGCCTCGCGGCTCACCGGGTCCCCTCGACCCGACGCAGCGGAGCGACGCGCGCGGGCGGGCGCGGCGGCGCCGGCTGGGATGGCGCGGCACCCATGATCGCCGCGATGATCGCCTCGCTCGTGGTCTCGGACGCGCGGAACTCGCCGGCGTTGCGCCCGAGGCGCAGCACGACGACGCGGTCGGCGACCGAGAGCACGTCGGCGATGTGGTGGCTCACCAGCACGACGGCGACCCCGCGCTCGCGCACGCGCTCGACCAGGTTGAGCACCTCGACGCCCTGGGTGACACTGAGCGCCGCCGTCGGCTCGTCGAGGACGAGCACGCGGGGCTCGGCGACGAGCGACCGGGCGATCGCGACCACCTGGCGCTGGCCGCCGGAGAGTTCCGAGACCGTCGTGCGGGTCGGCGGGATGCGCACGCCGAGGCCGCGCAGCAGCTCGGCGGTGCGGCGCTCCATCTCGATCTCGTCGATGAAGCCGGCCCGGGTGGGTTCCTGGCCGAGCCAGAGGTTGTCGACGAGGTCCATCGGATCGCAGAGGGCGAGCTCCTGGTGCACGGCGGCGATGCCGAGGGTGCGGGCGCGGCGCGGCGAGCCCACGGCGACCGGACTGCCGTCGATGCGGATCTCGCCGCCGTCCGCCGGCAGCAGCCCGGAGAGCACGCCGACCAGCGTCGACTTGCCCGCGCCGTTGTCGCCGACGAGGGCCACGATCTCGCCCGCGTGCACCGTCAGGTCGACGTCGGTGAGGGCGCGCACGGCGCCGAAGCTGCGCGAGATGCCGCGCAGCTCGAGCACGGGAGCGCGGGCGGTGCGCTCCTCCGACGCCGTCATCCCTCCAACCTAGGAGACAGGCGGTCGGCGGGCACGCCGACGGCGAGGCAGCGGGCGATCAGATCGGGCGCGCAGATGTCGGCGATCGTGTAGAGGCCAGTCGTGACGATGACCCTGTCGATGTCCGCGGCGGTCACCAGCACGGGATCGAGGACGACCGCGGGCACCCCGTCGACCTCGTCCCAGGCGGTCGGCTCATCGCCCGCGGCGAGGGCCTTCGCGGCGTCCGCGGCGATCCGGGCCTGCATCGCGATGTTCTTGAACACGGTCGCGTACTGGGTGCCCGCGACGAGCCGGCGCACGGCGGAGAGGTCGGCATCCTGTCCGGTCACGACGGGGGTGGTCGTGATGCCCGCCGTCCGCAGGGCGGCGATGGCCGCCCCGGCGAGCCCGTCGTTGCCCGCGTAGATCCCCTGGATGTCGTCGCCGAACTGGGAGATCTGCGTCGCCGCCCACTCCTGGGCCCGGGCCGCGCTCCAGCCCGGCACGTCGTAGCGGGCGAGCACCGGGATGCCGGCTCCCGTCAGCACGCGCTCGAAGCCCGCGGAGAGCTGGGTCGTGTTGGCGTCGTTCGGGTCGCCGGCGAGCACGAGGATCCCGCCGTGCGGCGTGCCGCGGGCGCGCAACCCGTCGACGAGGGACTCCGCCTGCAGCGTGCCGACCTTCTCGTTGTCGAAGGAGACGTAGAAGGCCGCGCCGCCGCCGTCGATGAGCCGGTCGTAGCTGACGACGGGCACGTCGAGCGCGGCCGCCGTGTCGACGATCGTGCGGGCCGCGACCTGATCGACGGGGTTCACGACGAGCACCGACGCGCCCGCGGCGAGCGCCGACTCCGCCTGTTCCAGCTGGCGCGAGGCACTGCCGCCGGCGTTGGCGTAGATGACGCGGTAGTCGCCGTTGACGGCGAGGCGCTGCTCGAAGAGCGGCCGGTCGAGCCGCTCGTAACGCGCGGTCGCGGCTTCGGGCAGCAGCAGCGCGATCACGGTGTCGCCCGCGTCCCCTCCGCCCGCCGGGGTGGCGCAACCGGTCAGCCCGAGCAGGATGCCGAGCGCGACGGCGAGGGCCGGCCGCGACCGGCGGGGGCGGCCCACCCTCAGCCCGCGCTCAGCGCGCGGCCGGCTGACGAGGCATCGGCCGCCTGGAGGGCGGCGAGCAGCGCGCCGGTGATCTCGGCGCGGCCGTCGAGCCCGGAGGCGACGACCTGCAGGTCGCGGGCCCCGTCGAGGGCGGCCCGTTCGACAGCGTGCCGCACGGGCGCGAGCAGCGTCTCGCCGGTGCGGGCCAGCTCGCCGCCGATGACGACGACGTCGGGGTCGAGCAGGTTCGCGACGCTCGCGACCGCGACCCCGATGTGCTTGCCGGCGTCGGCGATCGCGCGGCGGGCGCCCGCATCCCCCGCCTCCGCCTCGGCGATGAGGTCGCTCAGACGGGTGATCCCGGGGATGCCGGAGAACAGCTCGAGCAGGGCCCGGCCGCCGGCGACGGTCTCGAGGCAGCCGCGGTTTCCGCACCGGCAGATCGCGCCGTGCTCGTCGAGGGTGACGTGCCCGATCTGACCGGCCCGGCCGCGCGGGCCGCGGAACGGCACGCCGTCGAGCACGATCCCGGACCCGATCGAGTGCCCGACGCAGACGTAGACGGCGACGCGGGCCCCGACCGCGGCGCCGGACCGCGACTCCGCGAGCACGCCGAGCGTCGCGCCGTGCTCGACGATGACGGGCACGTCGAGGCGTGCGCGCAGCGACCCGGCGAGGTCGACGCCGTCCCAGCCGGGCATGAGCCCCGGCACCGCGAGCCGACCCGTCTCGGGATCGACCGGGACCGGCAGGGCGAGGGTGACCGCGAGCAACTCCGAGAGCTGCGCCCCGACACCGTCGAGCACGTCGCCGACGAGCAGCGCCGCCCGGTCGAGTTCGCGGTCGTAGCGATGATCCGCGGCGAGCGGCACGTGCCGCTCGGCGAGGGTCGTGAGGGCCGAGTCGGCGACCACCAGGTCGAGCGAGCGCGACGAGAAGTTCAGCGCGGCGACGATCCCGTCCTGGCGGCTGAGCGAGACGTGCACGGCGCGGCGGCCGCTGCGGGAGCCGAACGTGGTGTCGATGACGTTGGCGGCCGAGAGCTCGCGCACGATGTTCGAGACGGTGGCGGGCGACAGCCCGGTGATGTCGGCGAGCTCGATCTGGGCGAGACTGCCGTGCGCCGTCAAGGCGTCGACGATCCGCTGTCGGTTCGCCTCCCGGAGCGACGCCTGCGAGCCCGGGGGCGCTGAGGGGCGCGCCATGCGAACACTGTAGTTGCTCGGCACCGAAACCCGGCAGGATAAGGGTCACCCGAAGGAGCACACAGCATGCGCCCCGCCGCCCGCGTCATCGTCGCCGCAGCCGCGGTCGCGTGCGCCCTCGCGGGGTGCGCCCCCGGATCCGGCGTCGATCCCGACGATCCGGACCAGGTCGAGGTCTTCACCTGGTGGGCGACCGGCACCGAGAAAGTCGGGCTCGACGCGCTCGTCGACGTCTTCACCGAGCAGTACCCCGACATCCGCTTCGTGAACGCCACCGTCGCGGGCGGGGCGGGGTCCAACGCCAAGAACGCACTCGCCCAGCGCCTCGACGACGGAGACCCGCCCGACACGTTCCAGGCGCACGCCGGCGCCGAGCTGACCGACTACATCGAGGCCGGGCAGTTGCAGGACCTCAGCGGCTTCTACGCGGCCAAGGAGCTCGACGACGTCTTCCCGGAGACCCTGATCGACCTGCTGACGGTCGACGGGGCGATCTACTCCGTGCCCACCAACATCCATCGCGCCAACGTCGTGTGGGCGAACACCGAGGTGCTCGCCCACGCCGGGATCGACCCGAACGTGCCGCCCGCCGGTCTCGACGCGTGGATCGACGACCTCCGACGGCTGCGCGAGGAGGGGGTCGCCGTGCCACTCGCCCTCGGCACCGAGTGGACGCAGCTGCAGCTGTTCGAGACGGTGCTGCTCGCCGATCTCGGCGCGGAGGGCTACTCGGGGCTCTGGACGGGCGAGACCCCGTGGGACGCCCCGGGCGTCGCCGCCGCCGTCGCCCACTACGACGAGCTGCTCGACTACGTGAACAGCGACTTCGCCGGGCTCGACTGGGACACGGCGACCCAGATCGTCGTCACCGGCAATGCCGGGTACATCGTGATGGGCGACTGGGCGGAGGTCGCGTTCGCGCAAGCGGGCTGGACCTACGGGGACGAGTACACGACCTTCCCGGTGCCCGGCACGTCCGGCGTCTTCGACTTCCTCGCCGACTCGTTCGTGCTCACGGTCGGCGCCCCGCACCCGGTCGCGACCGAGGACTGGCTCACGACCCTCAGCTCGGTCGAGGGGCAGCAGGCGTTCAACCTCGCGAAGGGCTCGATCCCGGCGCGCACGGATGTCGACTCCTCCGAATACCCCGCCTACCAGCAGACCGCTCTCGCCTCGTTCGCCGAGGACACGATCGTGTCGTCCCTCGCGCACGGCGCCGCCGCCGACATCGCCTGGTCGTCCGCGATCTCCGACGCCGTCAGCCGCTTCGGCACCGACCGGAACGCGGATGCCTTCCGCCAATCCCTCCTCGCCGCTGCCGCGGCCAACGCCCCCGCCGCCGCGGGTTGAGTGCCGGCCGCGCAGCGGGCGGTGTATCGAAACCCGGCCTTCGGGCTGCTCGGGCGCGGTTTCGATACACCGCGCTCCGCGCGGCACTCAACCCGCGGGAGAGGTCAGAGGTCGCGGGTCCGGATCAGCTCGGCGAACCGGGCCCCGGAGTCCTTGATCGTGCGGAGCTGGGAGTCGTAGTCGACGCGCACGATGCCGAAGCGCTTGGCGTAGCCGTAACCCCACTCGAAGTTGTCCAGCAGCGACCAGACGAGATACCCGCGCACGTCGGCGCCCGCCGCGCGCGCCCGCAGGGCCGCCTCGAGGTGCTCCTCGATGTACGCCCGCCGCGCGCCGTCGTGGACACGCCCGTCGACGACCTCGTCGCGGAACGCGGCGCCGTTCTCGGTGATCATCAGCGGGGTGCCGGGATGCTCCCGGTGCAGCCGCAGCAGCAGCTCCTCGAGCGCGTCGGGGGCGATGTTCCAGCCCATGTCGGTCGGCGGGCCCGGCTGCGGGTGGAACTCGACGTGCTCCGACCCGGGCCAGGGCGAACCACCCGCCGACTTGTGCCCGTCGTTGCCGATCCGCGGGGAGCGGCCGTCCCACTCCGACACGGTGGCCGTCGAGTAGTAGTTGACGCCGAGCAGGTCGATCGGGGCCGAGATCTTCTCCAGGTCGCCGGCCCGCACGAACTGCCAGTCGCTGACGCCCGCCGTGTCGAGGATGAGGTCGTCGGGATAGTCGCCGTTCAGGATCGGCCCGGTGAACGACCGGTTGGCGAGGGCGTCGATGCGGCGCACGGCATCCTCGGCGTTCTCGTCGAACGGCCGCGCGACGTGGAAGTTCAGCGTCGCCGAGACGTCGGGCGCGTTGCGGGCCGCGCGCCGGATCTCCGGCACCGCCAGCCCGTGCGCGAGGTTGAGATGGTGCATCGCCGCGAGGGCGGAAGCGCCGTTCGTGCGACCGGGGGCGTGCGACCCCGACCCGTAGCCGAGGAAGGCCGAGCACCACGGCTCGTTGAGGGTCGTCCACATCGCGACCCGGTCGCCGAGCACCTCGACGATGCGGGCCGCGTACTCGGCGAAGCGCTCCGCGGTGTCGCGGTGCGGCCAGCCGCCGGCATCCTCGAGCTCCTGCGGGAGGTCCCAGTGATACAGCGTCGCGACCGGGCGGATGCCGCGGGCGAGCAGCCCGTCGACGAGCCGGGCGTAGAACGCGACGCCGAGATCGTTGAGGTCGCCCGAGCCGCCGGGCTGCACGCGCGGCCAGGAGATCGAGAACCGGTACGCCTCGAGCCCGAGCGTCGCCATCAGGTCGAGGTCGGACTCGAGCCGGTGGTAGTGGTCGGCCGCGACCTCGCCGGTGTCGCCGTTCCAGGTGCGCCCGGGGGTGTGGCTGAAGGTGTCCCAGATGGAGGGGCCGCGGCCGTCCTCGTGCGCGGCGCCCTCGATCTGGTACGCCGCCGTGGCGGCGCCCAGCAGGAAGTCGGTGGGGATGCGCACCGGGGTCAGAGCGCGTCGAGGGTCGAGAGGAGGTCGTCGGTGAGGTCGCCGACATCCTCGATGCCGACCGACAGCCGCACGACCGAGTCGGGCACCTCGAGCTCGGTGCCGCGCACCGACGCGTGGGTCATCTCCGACGGGTAGCAGACGAGGGACTCGACGCCGCCGAGCGACTCCGCGAGCTGGAACAGCTGCGTCGTCTCGGCGAACCGCCGGGCGGTCGGGCCGTCCGCGAACTGCACCGACACCATGCCGCCGAACGAGCTCATCTGCCGCGCGGCGAGCTCATGGCCCGGGTGGTCGGGCAGGCCGGGGTAGTACACGGCCGTGAGCTTCGGATGCCCGACGAGGCGCTCGGCGATCGCCTGCGCGTTCGACGAGTGCCGGTCCATGCGCACCGCGAGGGTCTTGATGCCGCGGATCGTGAGCCAGGCATCCATCGGCCCGGAGACCGCGCCGACGCCGAACTGCAGGAAGCCGACCTTCTCGGCGAGCTCGGCTTCCTTGAGGACGACGGCGCCGCCGAGCACGTCGGAGTGGCCGCCGAGGTACTTCGTCGTCGAGTGCACGACCGCGTCGGCGCCGAGCGCGAGCGGCTGCTGCAGGTACGGCGACGCGAAGGTGTTGTCGACGACGACGATCGCGCCGACCGCGTGCGCGATCTCGGCGACGGCGGCGACGTCGGTGATCTTCATGAGCGGGTTGCTCGGCGTCTCGACCCAGACGACCTTGGTCGCGTCCGGGCGGATCGCGGCGCGCACGGCATCCAGGTCGCTCATGTCGACGGTCGACAGCGACGCGCCCCACGGCACGAAGACCCGGCTCACCAGGCGGTGCGTGCCGCCGTAGACGTCGTTGCCCATGAGCACGTGGGCGCCCGGGGCGAGCAGGGCCCGCAGCAGGGCGTCCTCGGCGGCGAGGCCCGACGCGAACGAGAACGCGGCGTGGCCGCCCTCGAGGCTCGCGAGCAGCTCCTGCAGCGCCGTGCGGGTCGGGTTGCCGCCGCGCGCGTACTCGTAGCCGTTGCGGAAGCCGCCGATGCCGTCCTGCACGAACGTCGTCGTGAAGTACACGGGCGGGATGACCGCGCCGGTCGTCGGGTCGAAGTCCTGTCCGGCGTGGATCGCGCGCGTGGAGAAACCGGGGGTGGCGTCGTTCATCAGGTGCTTTCGGAAGGACGCTTACGCGCCGAGGAAGGTGAGCAGGTCGTGGCGGGTGAGGATGCCGGCGGGCTTGCCGTCGTCGACGACCAGCAGCGCGTCGGTGTCGGCCAGGGCCTGACGTGCGGCCTCGACCGGCTCGTTCACGCCGATCAGCGGCAGGGCCGTGCCGACGTGGGCGGCGAGCGCGTCGGTGAGTTGCGCGCGGCCGGAGAAGACGGCATCCACGAGCGCCTTCTCGTCGATCGAGCCGACCACCTCGCCCATCACGACAGGCGGCTCGGCCGACAGCACCGGCATCGACGAGATGTCGTAGCGGCGCATCTTGTCGATCGTGTGGCGCACCGTGTCGCTCGGGTGCACGTGGATGAGGTCGGGCAGGTCGCCGTCCTTCGCCCCCATCACCTGGGCGACGGTCGTGCCGCCCTCCGGCGGGAGGAACCCGTAGGAGCGCATCCACTTGTCGTTGAACACCTTGCCGAGGTAGCCGCGGCCGCCGTCCGGCAGCAGCACGACCACGACGGCGTCGGCCGGCAAGTCGCGGGCGGCCTTGAGGGCGGCGCTCACCGCGAGACCGCTCGAGCCGCCGACGAGAAGTCCCTCCTCGCGGGCCAGGCGGCGGGTGATCTCGAACGACTCAGCGTCGGACGAGGCGATGATCTCGTCGACGACGGTGGGGTCGTACGCGGTCGGCCAGAAGTCCTCGCCGACGCCTTCGACGAGGTACGGGCGCCCGGTGCCGCCGGAGTACACCGAGCCCTCCGGGTCGGCGCCGATCACGACGATGTCGGGGTTCTGCTCCTTGAGGTACCTGCCCGCGCCCGAGATGGTGCCGCCCGTGCCGACGCCGGCCACATAGTGCGTGACCTTCCCGTCGGTGTCGCGCCAGATCTCCGGACCCGTCGTCTCGTAGTGACTCAGCGGACCGTTCGGATTCGAATACTGGTCGGGCTTGAACGCGCCCGGGATCTCGCGGGCCAGCCGGTCGGACACCGAGTAGTAGGAGTCGGGGCTGTCGGGCGCGACGGAGGTCGGCGTGACGTACACCTCGGCGCCGTACGCCTTGAGGGTGTTGATCTTGTCCTCGGAGACCTTGTCGGGGCAGACGAACACGCAGCGGTAGCCGCGCTGCTGCGCGACCAGCGCAAGGCCGATGCCGGTGTTGCCGGAGGTGGGCTCGACGATCGTGCCGCCGGGCTTCAGCTTCCCCTCGCGCTCCGCCGCGTCGATGATGCGGGTCGCGATGCGGTCCTTGCTCGAGCCGCCGGGGTTCACGTACTCGATCTTCGCGAGCACCGTCGCCCGGATGCCGTCCGTCACCTTGTTCAGCTTGACGAGCGGCGTGTTGCCGACGAGGTCGAGCACCGTCTCCGCGTACTTCATGGGATCAGCCTACGGGCGGCTCTCGTGTGTTACCGGTCCTCAGGCGATGACGAGGGCGGCGGCGAGACGCGTCTCGCCCGCGCGCTCGAGGGCGCGCTCGCCGAGGTGCTGCCGGGCGTCGATCGCCTGGCCGATGTCGCGGGCGAGCGCGGGGCGGGCTTTCACGAGGGCGTCGATCACCGGCGCGGGCACGAACAGGACCGCGAGGTCGACGAGCGCGACGACCTCCGACGCGACCGCCTGCCGGGTGAGGGCGGTGAGCCCGAGCACGTCGTCGCGCTGCAGCTGGGTCACCGGCACCCGCGACCCCTGGGCGCCGGGAACGCTCAGCTCGACCGCGCCGCTCACGATCACCCGGATGCCGTCGGGGACGGTGCCCGCGCGTTGCACGACCTCCCCCTCGCCGAAGCGCTCGAGCCGCACGCCCTGCTCCATCAGCGCGGGCACGTCGTCGGGGACGAGGTAGAACCGCGGTGCGAGCTTCAGCAGCACCTCGCGGGTGCGCTCGGGCGTCGCGAAGTTGTCGGTGAGGTCGGAGTCCAGGTGGAGCCCCGCGCGTCGGGCGGCGTACCACAGGCGGGTGCGGAACAGACCGAGGGACATGTACTGCTTGGCGGGCGAGGTGAGGGCGAAGTTCACCTCGTACTTCGCATAGCCGCTCTCGAGTTCCGAGAGACCCACGGGAATCGCGTAGGGGGTCTCGTCGGGATGCCGCTCGGGGAGACCCGTCGCGACGTCGACGAGGAGGTCGAGCACGGCCTGCGGCGGATCGTCCGTCGCGAAGCGCACCTCCGTGGAGGCCTCGTACGGCGACGTCGCACGGCTGAGGTTCTTGAAGGACGCGCCCGCGAGGGTCGAGTTCGGGATGACGAGGATGCCGTTGGCGGTGTCGATGTGCGTCGCCCGCCAGTTGACGACGATCACCCGGCCCTTGCCGTCGGGGGTGACGACGTAGTCGCCGATCTCGAACGGCTGCTCGAACAGCAGGAACAGCCCCGAGAGCACCGAGCCGACGGCGTTCTGGAGCGCGAGGCCGATGACGATCGAGCCGACGCCGAGCGCGGTGAAGAAGCCGCCGATGTCGGCGCCCCAGATCCAGCCGAACAGCACCGCGAGGCAGATGACGATGAGCAGCACGCGGGCGATGTCGACGAAGATCGACGGGATCCGGTTGCGCCAGGTGCCCTGCTTCGCGGTGACGAAGACGGCGAGGTTGAGGCCGTTGAGCAGCACGAGGATGAGCACGAAGCCGAACGCGGTCGCCGCGACCTTCGGCCAGGCGAACTGCTCGTTGCCGGCCTCCTGCGGGATCTGCGTGAACAGGATGATGATCGCGCCGAGGGGCACGAGCACGTTCCGGATGAGAAGGACGATCCGCGCCCCGGGGCTGTCGCGCCGCACCATCGCCGTGTGCAGCTCGCCGAGCACGAGCAACGCGATCGGGAGGCCGACGATGACGGATGCCGCCGGCCAGAACCACGGCTCGGCCAGGATGTCGGCGAGGACGTCGAACACGGACTCAGAGCTCGGTCGCGGAGGGGTCGACGCGCCAGACGCGCTGCCACCCGGTGGAGGTCTCGACGACCCCGGAGTCCGTGTACGGCAGGCTGTCGGGGATCTTGTCCACGACGCGCTGGGTGAGGAAGATGCCGTTCTCGGTCGCGCCGCCCTGGAGGCGGAAGGCGAGGCTCACCGCGTCACCCCAGAGGTCGTAGACCATCGCGGAGCGCCCGACGAGGCCGCTCGTGACCGTGCCGGTGTCGATGCCGACGCGGATGCTGAGGTTCGCCCCCTGCTGCGCGCCGAAGCGCTCGACGATCTTCGCCATGTCGACCGAGAACGACACGGCCCGGCGGGCGTTGTCGACGCGCGGGACGGTGAGGCCGCAGCTGGCGAGATACCCGTTGCGGGTGCTGCGGACCCGCTCGACCCCGTGCTCTTCGGCCGCGTCGTCGAACGCGCGGAAGATGTCGTTGAGCAGGTCGAGGGCCTTCTCGGAGTCCAGGCCCCGGCCGAACTCCTCGAAGCCGACGATGTCGGCGAACAGCACCGTCACCTCCTGGTGGTCCTCGACGATCGTCTTGGCGCCCTCGCGGTAGCGCTTCGCGATCGTCTCCGGCATGAGGGTGCGCAGCAGGCGCTCGTTCTCCTGACGCTGCTCCTCGAGCAGGTTGTTCTTGAGCTCGAGACTGCGGCTCATGTCGTTGAAGGCCGCGGCGACGTCGGCCAGCTCGTCGCTCTCGCCGGCCTCCACCTGCACGCCGGTCTCGCCCGCGGCGATGCGGCGGGCGGCATCCCGCAGTCGGCGCAGGGGGCGCACCGCGAGGCCCGAGATGATCACCGAGATCAGGGACACGACGCCGACGAGGATCGCGGAGGAGATCGCCAGCCTCGTCGTGAAGTCGTCGACCGGGGCGAGGGCCTCGCTCGCGTCGATCTCCGCGACGATCGCCCAGTTGAGCCCGGCGGCCGGCCTGATCGGCGCGAAGGCGGCGATCGACGTGACGTTGAGGTAATTGCCCGTCGTGGTCGTGCCGGTTCGCCCGTCGAGGGCCTTCTTGACGGCCTCCGTGCTCACGTCCTGAAGGAGGAGCGTCTGACCGGTGTCGACGGCGCGCGTCGCACTCTCGAGCGCGAGTCCGGCCTCGGTCGAGCGATCGAGGTACTCCTCGGGATCCTCGACGAGATCGCGCGACTGCGAGCGCATCAGGAAGTCGGACCCGACGAGGTAGGCCTCCCCCGTCTCGCCCAGCCCGCTCTGGTCCCAGTTGCCCCCACCGGTCATCACGGCATCGATGCGGTCGACCGGAAGCCGGACCGCGATCGCGCCGACGATCGCGTCCTCGCTGGCGAGCGGGGCGACCGCCCAGCCGGTCGGGGCGTCGAGCGCCGGCGCGTATCCCTCGAAGTCGGCGAACGTCACGGAGTCGAGACGGTTGCTCGCCATCGCCCGCTGGAACGCGAGCGCGAGATTCGTGTAGCTGTACGGCCCGTCGACCAGATCCGCGCCGAGGTCGACATCCTTGTCGACCGAGTAGACGACCTGGCCCGCGTTCGAGATGAGCACGAGACCGGGGTAGCCCGAGAGGTTCGCCAGCCGACGGAGGTAGTCGTGGTACTCGGCGTGCGCCGCCGACCAGAGGCTGCCGTCTCCCGCGTCGTCGACCGCCGACGCGTCGTCGCCGCCCTGGACGGTGTAGTGGTAGAGGAGGTACCGGGCGGCCGCCGACGACGGGACGAAGCTCGAGACGTCGGACTCCTCGCCTTTCGCCTCGTTGAGCGCGGGTCCGAAGTCGTCGGTGAAGTAGGCGACGAGCTCCGCCTCCTGCTCCGGCGTGAGGACGCCCGTCGTCGCACCGCCGGCGGCGCCGACCGCGTCGTCGGCGATCGCCTGGTTCTCGAGCTCGCCGAACGCGGCGGTGAAGGCGACCTCGGCATCCACGACGGCGCTGTCCCGGCTGGCCAGCAGCAGGGAGCTCTCGATCGTGTCGAAGAGGCTCACGATCTCGCGGGCGCGGGAGTCGCGCACCTCGATGAGCCGGTCGTTGGCCGCCTCGGTGAGCGAGTCGGTGCCGTTGATGTAGCCGATGACGCCGACCACGACGTTCGAGCCGACGCTCACCAGCAGGAGCATGAGCAGCAGCAGCGACTTGATGCTCAGCGAGTGACGGCGGCGGACGCGTGCGGCGACGTGGTCGCCCGGGGCGTCGTCGACCGTCACGCGGGGCCTCCTGAGGGCATGAGAAGAAGACTCTCGGAAGAGTTGACTCACTTTAGCGGCTGGTACGTTCAGCGCATCCCCGGCAACTTCCGGGGATGATATGAGGACACGTCCCCGAACCCAGGAGCGCGCATGGCCACGCCCCCGAAGAACGCCCAGCCGACCATCAAGGAGGAGCGCGCGGAGAAGCGCGCCGCCCAGATGGAGGCCTTCAAGAAGCAGGCGGCCGCCCGCAAGCGCAACCGCCTGCTGGGCATCATCGGCGCGATCGTCGCCCTCGTGCTCGTCGTGGGGACGGTGACGACCGTGATCGTGCTCAACGCGCAGGGTCAGCAGGTCCCCGAGGAGCAGCTGAGCGGCGACTACGAGGAGCGGCTGCAGCTCTTCGACGACGTCCAGGCCGGTCACACCGAGAGCCGGGTCACCTACGACCAGACCCCGCCCGTCGGCGGCCCGCACAACCCGGCGTGGCTCAACTGCGGCGTCTACGACGAGAAGCAGCAGAACGAGAACGCCGTGCACTCTCTCGAACACGGCGCGGTGTGGATCACCTACGACCCGGCGACCACGTCCGACGACGAGATCGCCGCGCTCGTGGCCCTCGCGCCCGACACGTACTCGATCGTCTCGCCCTACCCCGGCATCGGCGACGCGTTCGCGATCTCGGCCTGGGGCGCGCAACTGCGCTTCACCGACGCCGACGACCCGGCGGTGACCGACTTCCTCAACCAGTTCTGGCGTTCGGCCGACTCGCCCGAGCCCAGCGCGCCCTGCACCGGGGCGCTCGACGGCCCGGGCAAGGTGTCCTGATCCCGTGACCCGGAGTCGCGTCGTCGCGGTCGTCCTCGGCGCGCTGCTCGCGCTGACGGCGGCGTTCGTCCTCGGCCGGGTCAGCGTCGGGCCGGTGACCCCGACCCCGACGACCGAGAGTGCCGCCGCGGGATTCCTGCGCGACATGCAGGTGCACCACGCCCAGGCCGTCGAGATGGCGCTCCTCGTGCGCGACCGCACCGACGACCCGACCGTGCGGCAGATCGCGTACGACATCGCCGTGAGCCAGGCATCCCAGGCCGGGTCGATGTACGGGCTGCTCGACGCCTGGAGTCTCTCGCAACGGTCGCCGCAGCCCCCGATGACCTGGACGGAGCTGCCCGTGATCGACGGGTCCGACGGCGGCGGGCACCAGATGGACCCGTCGGCGCCGGGCGGCATGCCCGGGATGGCGACCCCCGCCGAGATCGACGACCTCGAGGCCGCGTCGGGCGACGACGCCGTGCGGGTGTTCCTCACCCTGATGATCGCCCACCACGAGGGCGGCGTGGAGATGGCGGATGCCGTGCTCGCCCGCACCGACGTGCCTCAGGTCGTGAGCCTCGCGACCGGCATCCGGACGGCGCAGCAGGCCGAGATCACCGCGATGCAGGATCTGCTCGACCGACTCCCGCCCGCCGGCTAGACCGGGGCGTCCCCGCTCTCCATCGCGGCCGCGAGCTGTTCGGCGAACAGCCGGGCGTAGATGCCGTCCGCGGCGAGCAGCTCGGCGTGGGTGCCGCGCTCGACGATCCGGCCGGCCTCGACGACGAAGATGACGTCGGCCGCGACGACCGTCGACAGCCGGTGGGCGACGGCGAGGGTCGTGCGGCCGCGGGAGGCGTCATCCAGTGCCCGCTGCACGATGCGCTCGGAGACGGTGTCGAGGGCGCTCGTCGCCTCGTCGAGGATCAGCACCGCGGGATCCTTGAGCAGCACGCGCGCGATCGCGACCCGCTGCTTCTCCCCGCCGGAGAGGCGGTACCCGCGCTCGCCCACGATCGTGTCGTAGCCGTCCGGGAACGACGCGATCGTGTCGTGGATGTTGGCGGAGCGCGCCGCCGCCTCGAGTTCCGCGTCGGTCGCGCCGGGCTTCGCGTAGCGGAGGTTCTCGGCGATCGTCGCGTGGAAGAGGTAGGTCTCCTGGCTGACGATGCCGATCGCGTCGATGAGCGACGAGTGGCGCAGGTCGCGCACGTCCTCGCCGGCGAAGCGGATGCTGCCCGACGTCACCTCGTGGAGACGGGGCAGCAGGTACGAGATCGTCGTCTTGCCCGCGCCAGACGGGCCGACGAACGCGGCGTAGGTGCCCGGCTCCAGCTCGAACGAGATCCCCTTGAGGGTCGCGGCGGCGTCCTCGGACTGGTCGGGGTAGCGGAACACGACGTCGTCGAACGCGACCTCGCCGAGCCGCGCAGGATTCACGGGCTTCGCGTCGTCGGCATCCCGGATCGCCGGCACGAGGTCGAGGTACTCGAAGATGCGGGCGAACAGCGCCTGCGAGGTCTGCAGGTCGAGGGCGACGCGGAGCAGGCCCATCAGCGGCCACATGAGCCGCGCCTGCACCGTCGTGAAGGCGACGATCGTGCCGGCGGTGACCGCGACGTCGTGCGTGATCAGCCAGGCCGCGACCAGGTAGATGACCGCGGGGATGGTGGAGAGCACGACGCTGACGGTCGCGAAGAACCACTGGCCGGCCATCGCCTGCTGGATCTGCAGCTTGATCTGCCGGGCGTTCTCGTCGGAGTACCGCCCGACCTCGGCGCTCTGCTGGTTGAACGACTTCGCGAGCAGCACGCCCGAGACGCTCAGGGTCTCCTGGGTGATCGCGGTCATCTCCGACAGCGACTCCTGGGTCTTCGTCGCGATGCGCGCCCGGGCCTGCCCGACCCGGCGCTGCACGACCACCAGGATCGGGAACAGCACGACGGCGACGATCGTCATCTGCCAGGAGAGCAGCAGCATGGCGACGAGCGCGGCGATGACGGTGACCGTGTTGCCGACGACGCTCTGCACGGTGTTGCTCAGCACCCCGGCGACGCCGCCGACGTCGTTCTGCAACCGCGACTGGATGATCCCGGTCTTGGTGCGCGTGAAGAACCCCAGTTCCATCGCCTGCAGATGGGCGAAGAGCCGGATGCGCAGCGCGCCCATCACGGTGTTGCCGATGCGCGCCGTGAGGTAGGTCTGCCCGATGCCGAGCCCCGCGGAGGCGAACCAGGCGAGCAGCATGAAGCCGACGAGTTCGAGCAGCACCGGGACGTCGGGAGTGCCCGAGGGCGGGAAGAGGCCGCGATCGAAGGCCTGCTGGGTGAGCAGCGGCGGCAGCACCCCGAGGGCCGCGCTCGCGAGCACGAGCGCGATCGTGACGGTGAGGGCGCGACGGTGTGGCCGGAACAGGTCGCCGATCCGGGCGATCAGATCCGGGATGCGCGGGGCCTGGGCGTTGAGCTCGCGCTGGACGGCCGCGTCCCGGCCGCCGACGCCCCGCCCGCCGGGGGGCGTGACCCCCCGCGTCCCCATGCTCACCGGGGAATCCTATGTGCGGCTCGGCCCCAGGAGCTGGGAAGGGCCCCCGCCCGAGGCGGGGGCCCTTCCGGCACAGCACCGTCGCACTACGCGGGCGAGGCGGGGGCCCTTCCCACAGCGGGTCAGCCGAGCCGGCGCCGCGGGGTGAACTGCAGCATCGCGGCGAGCGCGAGCAGGGCGACGCCGAACTGCACGAGACCGAGCGCGCCGAGCATCGGCATCGTCGTGTCACCCGCACCGGTGAGGGCGAGAGTCGGCAGTTCCGGCGGCAGCGGGAACGTCGGCAGGTCGCAGATCGCAGCGAAGATCGTCGCCGAGTTCGTGACCTTCGAGTTCGTGACCTTCGTCACCGTGACCGTGTAGTCGACGTTGTTCGGCACCTGGAAGGTGACCGTCGACGGCGTCGGGCCGCCGGTGACCGTCTCGGTGTCGATCACCGCGCCGGCCGCGACCGCCGAGGTGCCGCCGGCCGCCAGCGGTGCCGGGGCCGCGGTGGCCTCGATCGTGACGACGTAGTCCTCGCCGTCGATCAGGTCCTCGATCGCCGCCGAGACCAGCGAGTCGCCCTCGAGGAACAGGCACTCGAGGTCGAGCGTCAGCTTCGGCGTCATCGGGCACTGCTCGAGGAGGATCGAGGCGGCGTCCTTGACCCCGGTCGCGAGCTTGTCGACGACCGTGACGGTGTACGTCTTGCCCGGGTCGAGGTTCGTGTACGGGGCGAGCGGCAGCGTCGCGAGAGTCACCGTGGCCGGCGTCGTGTAGCCGGGAACGGCGTTGCCGTTCTCCGTGATCGTCACCGTGTACTCACGACCCGCACCCAGACCCGTCAGGGTCACCGCGATCGAGCCCTTGCCGCCGGCGACGTCGCACTCCGTGGCCTTGACCGACACGTCGAACTGGGTCGGGCAGGCCTTCACGTCGACGGGATCGGAGGTCTTGGTGAGCCCCGGAACCAGCTTGTCGGTGATCCTCACGACGTAGGTGCCCGCCGGGACCGCGTAGGTGATCGGACCCTGGCTGGAGCCCGCGGCCGTGACCTCCTGCGTGACGACGGCCGCGCCGCCGGCCGCCGGGAGCACCTCGACGAGGTAGACGCGGCCCGAGGTCAGCCCGGACAGCGAGACCTTGATCTCGAGAGCGCCGCCGACGGTCGTGCAGACCTGGTGGGTCACCGTCGGAGTCACCGGGTCGCTCGGGCAGGGCTTCGTCTCGAAGACGGTGCTCGTCGCCGTGATGCCGAACTTGGTGTCGGTGAGTACGACCGTGAGGCCGGTCATCGACGGCGGGACGCTGATCGTGAAGGTCGCCGTGCCGTTCGACTGCGGGACGACCGCGACCGCGCCGCCGATCTCGGTGGCGCCCTGCTTGACGACGGCGCTGTAGGTGCGGCCGACGATCAGCTGGGACGCGTCGACCTTGACCGCGGCGTTCGCGGCGGTCGGCGACGTGCACTGGATCGGGGTGACGACGAGAGCGGAATTCTGCGGGCAGCCGACGGCGACAGCCTGGGCCGAGGCGGACAGACCGGTGTTGGTCGTGCCCTTCACCTCCCACGTGTAGGTGTGGCCGGCGGGCTCGTTCGGCCAGCTGAAGGTGCCGTCGGCATCCGCCTGGACGTCGGCGACCGTCTTGTAGGGCACGCCGTCCTGGAAGAGGGTGCCGGTGTAGGTCTCCGTGTACGACGGGTAGCCGTTCTTCGGCGACTGGTACTTGGCGAACTGGCTCGCCGTCGCCGTGAGGTTCGTCACGCCGTTGGTGGTGTTGCACTCCGTCGCCTGGAGCCCGACGGCGGGCTTGGCGCACGGCTGCTGCGTCGCGGCGGCGTCGAGGTTGTAGCCGTCCTGGCCGCGGACCTTCACCACGTAGCTGTGCGCCACGGAGGCATCCCAGGTGGTGGTGAACGTGTAGTTCTGGCCGAAGTTGGTGAGCTTGTCGGCGGGCACGCGCTCGGTGCCGTCGATGATGACCGACACCTGGTTCTGCCCGCTGTTGTTGTAGTTGGTGAGCTTCACGGTGATGCCGAAGCAGCTCACGTCGAGATCGCGGTCGTGCGCGCTCGCGGCGGAGACGCCGAAGACGAGTCCGGCGAGGCCGATGACCACGGAGAGGAGACCCGCGAGGAAGATCACCCAGCGCGGGCGCCGCGAGCCCGTCTCGGTGTCGAAGGAGAAGAAGGGGGAACGCGCGCGCAGCGAGTCGGAGGACATGCGGGTCTCTCGTTCGGGTCGAGGCGACACGGATCGTCGCACGATCTGCGGGTCTCGTGCGAGGAATGGGGGACGTGTCAGAGGGGAATGCGGGGGGCACCCGGACGGGGGACGTCCGGACGGTCCTCATTATGGTGGACATTCCGCGGGGCCCGCAACTAATGTTTACTCGACTACATCGCCCCGTCGGTCGGTGCACTGGGAGCAGTCCACGAGGGTTCGTCGAATCACGCGTCATCGCCCGCCCGCCATTCCCCGGGGGGTGAGTGCATCCGCAGGAGACCAGTGCCGTATCCCGTTTTCGAGGAACTGCGCCGTACGGTCGAAGCCGCTCTCGCGGCCGGCGACCCCGACGGGGCTCTCGCCACCGTGCGCCCCGTCGCCCGCGCCGTCGCCGCGGAGGGCGGTGCCCGCTTCCGCGAGCTCGTCGGTCTCCTCCCCGCGTCGGTGTGGCACGAGGACGCCGCCATGGCCAGCGCGATGGGGGCGAGCTACCGCGCGGCGGGGTCGCCTCGCGGATCGTCGGCGATCGGGTACCTGCACGCGGCCGAGGCCGGGCTCGCCGTCGCCGGACGGGAGGCCGATCCCGAGCGGGTCGCGGTCTGGCTCACCCACGCGGCCGCCCTCCGCTCGCTCGGCAGGCTGGGTGCCGCGTCGGCCTACGTGCAGCGCGCCCGCGACCTCGACGGGCCCGGCAGCATCCTCTCCGTGCCGGTGCGCGTCGAACTCGGCGCACGCAGCACCCTCGAGGCGGGCCTCCTCGACCTGCACTACGGGCGCCTCGACCGGGCGAGCGACCAGTTGCGCTTCGCCCACGGCCTCGCCGAGCAGCTCACGCGCGCCGAACGCATCGAATGCCTCGGCGGACTCGCGATCATCGACTACCTCAGCGCCGAGCTCGACGCCGCGGAGCGTCTCGTCGCCGAAGCCCGGGAGCTCGGGGCGGGCACGACTCTCCTGGAGAGCTCGTACGCCGGCGCCGCGCTCACCGCGGAGATGCTCATCGCGATCGAGAGGCACGACATCCCGCGCGCGGTGCAGGTCGAACCGCAGATGCTCGAGGCGGCCGGTCACGGCGACTGGGAGCCGTTCGGCTACGTGGCCTCCGCCTACCTTCGTCTCATCGACGGCCGGCTCATCGAGGGTCTCGATGAACTCCAGCGCGCCCGCCAGGCGTTCCGGGGCTGGGACCGCGACGCACGCTTCGGCGCCGACGCGGGAGAGCTGCTGCGCGCCTCCCTGCTCGTGCTGCTCGACCACGGCGACGAGGCGTGGGAGATCCTGCGCGACCTCGACCCTGCCGCGAACCACCCGTTCTGCCCGTTCCGCGTGACCGCGCAGCTGCGCTTCCGCCACGGCGACCTGAACGGTGCGGCCGAGGCGCTCGCCGGCTGCGAGGCGCTCGGCGACGACCATTCCCCGCGGACGCTCATGGATGTGCGGATGCTGCGCGGCGCGATCGAGTTCGAGCGCGGCGAGCACGCCCTCTCCGACGTCATGGTCGACCGCGCGCTCGTCACCATGGCGCGCACCGGATCCCGCGCCCCGCTGCGCTCGATCCCCCCGGGAACCCTCGCCGCGCTCGCCGCACGCGCCCTCGACCGGCCGCAGAGCGCGGAGGCCCGGCGCATCCTCGAGCTCGTCGTGGAGGCGACCGACGGACACCACCGGCTCATCGAACCGCTCAGCCATCGCGAGTTGCTCGTCCTCGCCGAGGTCGAGAAGGGATCGACCGTCGCCGGGATCGCGGCGGCCCTGTTCATCTCCCCCAATACGGTCAAGACGCACCTGCGACGCCTCTACCGCAAGCTCGGGGTGACGACGAGGGCGGACGCCATCCGGAAGGCGAAGTCCCTCGGATTGGGACGTCCTGTCACCCGCGATTCACCCGAATAGACAGATCTGTCGCTCAGCGCAGAGTGATTTGATGTGACGGTTGCATGCGAGACGCCGTCCCTGATCCCGGCGAGCTCGGTTCGACATGGGCGGGGCTCTTCGGCTGGTTACCGAAGGCCCCGCCACCCGCTTAACGCAGAAGCGCCGCCCCCGGAAGGGACGGCGCTTTCGCGGTGAGGCGGTGACTACTTGAGGGTCACCGTGGCGCCGGCACCCTCGAGAGCGGCCTTGGCCTTCTCGGCGGTGTCCTTGTTGACGCCCTCGAGAACGGTGCTCGGGGCACCGTCGACGACGGCCTTCGCCTCGCCCAGCCCGAGGCTGGTGAGGGTGCGGACCTCCTTGATGACGGCGATCTTGCCGGCACCGGCGGCCTCGAGGACGACGTCGAACGTGTCCTTCTCCTCCTCGGCCTCGGCGGCGCCACCGGCACCGCCGGCAGCAGGGGCGGCGGCGACGGCGACCGGCGCGGCAGCGGTGACCTCGAAGGTCTCCTCGAACTTCTTGACGAACTCGGACAGCTCGATGAGCGTGAGGTCCTTGAACGCCTCGAGGAGGTCGTCAGTGGAAAGCTTGGCCATTTCTTACTCCTTGGTTGTTTCTGGTTTCGATCCGGGCAACGACTAGTTGCCGGACTCCTGCTTCGCGCGCAGCGCGTCGACCGTGCGAGCGGCCTGGGCGAGCGGTGCGTTGAACATGTAGGCGGCTCCGAACAGCGAGGCCTTCATGGCGCCGGCCAGCTTCGCCAGCAGCACCTCCCGGCTCTCGAGGTCGGCGAGCTTGCCCACCTCCGACGCGGTCAGCGGGGCGCCATCGAAATAGCCCCCCTTGACCACGAGCAGAGGGTTCGCCTTGGAGAAGTCACGCAGTGCCTTCGCGACGGCGACGGTGTCGCCGTGCACGAACGCGAGCGCGGACGGACCAGCGAGCTGGTCGTCGAACGAGCTGATGCCGGCCTCGTTCGCCGCAATCTTGGTGAGCGTGTTCTTCACCACGGCATAGCTCGCGTGCTCGCGGAGGTTCGCGCGGAGCTGCTTGAGCTGCGCGACCGTGAGCCCGCGGTACTCGGTGAGCACGATCGCGTTGGAGTTACGGAAGTTGTCCGTGAGCTCCGCGACAGTGGCTTCCTTGTTCGCCATGGCGTTCCTGTCTGTGTGTGATGAGTGATGGCCGCAGGTCATGAAAAAAGCCCCGGCGCAGACGCACGGAGCTTCGGAACCCGGAAAGGGCGACTCACTTCACACACCTGCGCAGGCGTTCCTCGCGGAACTTTCGTCTTCCCAGGGGAAGAACCGGCGGTCTACGGCCTCGTGAAGCATACGTGCCGGATGGCGATCCGGCAAGGCGGGGGTCAGTCCTCGGGCGGGGGCGCCTTCTTCTTCACGGGCTTCGCCGGCTTCTCGGCGGCGTCGGGCTTCGCAGCCTTCGCCACCGTGGCGGGCTTCGTGGCCGTGGCGGGCTTCTCGGCCGTGGCGGGCTTCGCGGCCGTGGCGGGCTTCGCCGTGATCGCCTTGCTCGCGGGCTTCGCGGTGAGAGCCTTCGTCGCGGCGGGCTCGAGTTCCGCGGGCGCGGCGGCGGCATCCACGGGCGCGTCGTCGGCCGGGGCATCCTTCTTCTTGCGGATCCCGGGCACGACGAGCGCGACCACGATGACGGCGAGCAGCAGGAGCACGACGGCGATCGCGAAGCCGACGCCGGTGTTCGGGTCTCCGGCCGCGACGGCACCGCCGCCCGCGGCCGGGAGGATCGCGACATCGTCGACCGGGACCGGCGTGCTCAGCCCGGTGGTCCCCGGCACGAGGGGGGTGAGGATGCCGTCGGCGCCGAGCGCGAGCCAGGCCTGACTGTCGGCGTCGTGAACGAGGGACGCGCCGTCGGGCACCGCGGAGAGCGCGGTCGCGAGGTCGGCGTCGGCGTCGAACGACGCGAGTTCGGGCTTCACCGTCGCCGGGTTGATCCAGACGGTCGCCAGGCCCACGGGGGCGTCGGCGATCGTGATCGGCACGACCCACTCGTTGAGGAGGTCGACCGGGTGGTCGGTCTCCTCGCCGGCACGCAGCTCGTCGCTCCAGACGTGGACGCGCTCAATCACGCCGGGCTTCGTCGTGTCGTCGAAGTCGATGCCGTCGCCGGCCGCGTTGACGCCGTAGACGTCGTTGAGCTGCGCCACGAGCGACCCGTCGGTCACATAACTGCGCACCTCGGACGGCACCGACCCCTCGGCGCGGGCGAGGGAAGCGGGGGCGAGGGCGAGCAGGAGTGCGACGGGCACCGCGAGCGCGCTGCGGAGTCGGGGCATCCGAGCGCCTTTCTGATCGAGGGACACCCTATGTTGTCACCGCACGGGCGTCGCGAGCGGGAGGCGCACGACGAAGCTGGTGCGGCCCGGGCGGCTCTCCACGTCCACCGAGCCGCGATGCGCCTCGACGACGGCGGCGACGATCGCGAGCCCGAGCCCCGTGCTCCCGGTCGCCCGCGAACGCGACCCGTCGCCGCGGGCGAAGCGCTCGAACAGCACCGGCCGCAGAGCATCCGGGATGCCGGGGCCGTCATCCGTGATCGTGAGCACCGCCTGTGCGCCCTCGCGCGCGACCGACGCCGTCACGGTCGTGCCCGCCGGGGTGTGGGTGCGCGCGTTCGCGAGGAGGTTCGCGACGACCTGGTGGAGGCGGTTGGCGTCGCCGGTCACGACGACCGACTCCCGACTCGCGTCGACCCGCCACTCGTGGTCCGCTCCCGACGCGTGGGCGTCCGAGACGGCGTCGGCGAGCAGCGGCACGAGGTCGACCGTGCCGTGGAGGAGCTCCTGGCCCGCATCCAGCCGGGCGAGCAGCAGCAGCTCCTCGACGAGCGAGGTCATCCGCACCGACTCCGACTCGATCCGGGCGAGGGCGTAGACGATGTCCTCGGGCAGCTCGACCCCGGTGCGCCGGGTCAGCTCGGAGTAGCCGCGGATCGAGGCGAGTGGGGTGCGCAGCTCGTGGCTGGCGTCGGCGACGAACTGCCGCACCTTCTCCTCGCTCTCCTGCCGGGAGCGCAGCGACGACTCGACGTGCTCGAGCATGAGGTTGAACGCGGCGCCGACCTGGCCGACCTCGGTGCGCGGGTCGGAGTCGGCCACGCGCTCGGCGAGGGCGACCTGCCCGCGGGCCAGCGGCAGCTCCGCGACACGGCGCGCGGTCGCCGTCACCCGGCCGAGCGGCAGCAGGGCCACCCGCACGATCTGCGTGCCGGCGAGGGCCGCAATGCCCAGAGCGCCGAGGGTGACGAGGGCGAAGATGAGCGCGAGGTTGCGGGTCGTCGCGGTGACGTCGGTCGTCGGGAGCCCGGCGACGACGGTCCTGCCGCCCGGCGGCGTCCTCTCGGCGACGCGGAACTCGCCGAGGTCGGCGAGGTCGATCGTCGTCACCTCGCCCGGGGCGAGGTCCAGCGCCCGGACCTCCGCCGCCTGCTCGGCGGTCAAGGCCACATCCGTGCCGTCGTCGGCGACGTACTCGGCACGCTCGTCGGTCACCAGGAGCGTGCCGATCCGGTTGCCGGGACCCTGTTCGCCGTCCAGGGGGCCGACGAACGCCGGACCGCCCGCACGGGCGGCGGCATCCAGCACCTGCACGTCAAGGCGGGCGAGCAGGCTCTGCCGCAGGGCGAGCACGCTCGCCGCGCCGACGGCGAGACTCACCACCGCCAGCAGCGCGACGATGCCGACGACGAGTCGCCGGCGCAGCGACCAGGAGCCGCGCGCCGCCATCAGGCGACGGGCTTGATCGTGTAGCCGACCCCGCGCACGGTGTGGATCATCGCGGCGCGCCCCTCGTCGATCTTCTTGCGCAGGTAGGAGATGTAGATCTCCACGATGCTCGAGCGCCCTCCGAAGTCGTAGCTCCACACCCGGTCGAGGATCTGCGCCTTGCTCAGCACGCGCTTCGGGTTGCGCATCAGGTACCGCAGCAGCTCGAACTCGGTCGCCGTCAAGGCGATCGGCGCGCCCGCCCGCGACACCTCGTAGGTCTCCTCGTTGAGCACGAGGTCGCCGACGCGGATCTCGGGGTCGGTCGCCGCCGACACGATCCGGGCACTGCGGCGCAGCAGGCCGCGCAGCCGGGCGATCACCTCGTCGAGCGAGAACGGCTTCGTGACGTAGTCGTCGCCGCCGGCGGTGAGTCCGGCCACGCGATCGTCGACGGCATCCTTCGCCGTGAGGAAGAGCACGGGCACGTCGCTGCCGGACTCGCGCAGGCGCTTCAGCACCTGGAGGCCGTCGAGGTCGGGCATCATCACGTCCAGCACGATCACGTCGGGCGAGAAGCTCTTCGCCTCGGCGAGCGCCTGCTGACCGTCGGATGCCGTGCGCACGTCCCAGCCCTCGTAGCGCAGCGCCATGCGGAGCAGGTCGCCGAGCGAGGCCTCGTCGTCGACGACGAGGGCGCGGACGGGCGAGCCGTCGGGTCGGGTCAGCCGGACGGGAGAGGTGGCAGCCGGGGTCGTGGTCACGTTCCCAGTCTGCGCCGGAGCCTATGAATCGGCTGTGGCCCGCCTTGGCGCGCGCCAGGAAACCTCCCGGCGCGCGCCCAGCGCGGATTCGGCGACGTGAGCGCCGCCCGGAGCCCGTCCGGCGCCCGCGACGAGGACCGCGAGTGCGAAGACCGCACCGAGCATCGCGACGATGATCACCGGAATGAGTTCCATGGTCACCCCCCTTGCCGACGACGTTACGATCGCGGTCCGGTCACCCGCGACGCACGTTCCGGGGTCGGCGGGACCCCAGTCGGGGTGTCGCCCGCGCGGGGCAGACCCCTCGTGACGGAGGGCCCTTCATGGGGTCGCCGCAGTGTCGAACGCGCAGTGTCGTGGTGGTGGCGCAGACTGTCGGGGTGACGATCGTGCAGCCGACCCTCCCTCTCTGGGATGAGCCGCCGGCGTCGCATCGCGACCGCATCCTCGCCCATCAGAGCGACCGGGTCGCCTGGCTGAAGGCCCGCTCCCGCGGCGTCACCGCGACCGATGTCGCCCGGCTGACGAGCGAGAAGGCCGTCAGGACCCTCGCGATGGAGAAGCTGCTCGGCTCGCGGTTCGGCGGCAACGCCTACACCGCGCACGGGCTGCTGCGCGAGCCGATGATCGGCCGCTGGGCGGGCCGGGTCTACGGGATGCGGGCTTCGAACGAGCTGTTCCACGCCGAGCACAACCGCGACCATCTCGCCACCCCCGACGGCCTGCGCGAGGTCGACGGCCGGGTCGAGCTGTGCGAGATCAAGACGACGTCGCACTCGTGGCGGGGCATCCCGCGCCACTACCTGCGGCAGGTGTGGTGGCAGCAGTACGTTCTCGGCGCCGAGCGCACCCTCGTCGTCTGGGAGCACCACGACGACTTCGTGCCGGTTTCGAGCGAGCCCGAGTGCCGCTGGGTCGACCGCGACGACGCCGAGATCGGCAAGCTGATCGTCCTAGCGGACGACCTCCTCCGGGCGATGCGCCGCGAGCCCGCCGCCCGCTAGACCGCCGTCGGGCGCCGGCACCGGCTGGCGCCCGAACGCGAGGGCGATCCCGTACACCGCGACCCAGGCGATGCCGATCGTGGTCGCGACGAACTCGAGCCGGCTGCCGAACCAGGCGTAGAAGTCGAACACCGACATGAGCCCGCCGGTCGCCGAGATGCCCGCCACCGAGACGGCCGCGACGAGCGAGAACCGGCGGATGGCGCGGTGCCCGACCGCGAACGCGCACTGCAGCATCGCCCAGGCCGCGAACGCGAACGCGAGCGTCGCGGCGGTGACGTGCCCGAGGTCCTGCCAGGAGAGATCCGGGCCGAAGCGCGGCACCGGGCAGCCGCTCGTGCAGGGCACCTGCGACGCGACGAGGAACAGCCCGCTCGCGATCGCGAGGCTGACCGCGGGCGGCCACCAGCGCAGCACCGGGACGCGCGTGCGGATGCGGCGGCTCGCCCACGCGATCGCCGCGCTCCCCGCCACGAGCAGCAGTAGCGCACGCTCGAACCAGGCGGCGGTCGGCTCGCCGTCGGCGCCCATCTCGCTCACGTAGAGCTCGCGGGAGATCCCGAGCCGCGCGACCCAGATGATCGCGAGCGACGCGAGCACGAGGACCGTGCCGGCCCCCGCGAGGATGCGGTCGCGCATCCCTACTTCACGGCGGCGCGCGCGGGCAGCGGCCAGCGATCGCGGCGCCGGGTGACCCAGATCGCCGCAGCCCCGACCCCGACCATCACGGCGGCGATGAGGATGACGTAGAACGCCACCGAGAGGTAGCCGTTGTCGGAGTTCTCGGGGTTGAGGAACGGGTAGGGGTACCACCCGACGATCGGCCCGCGGATGAGCGTGTAGGCCGCCCAGACGATCGGGAAGATCACGACCGCCCACACCCGCTTCCACTCGAGCCGGTTGCGGCCGGGCGCGAGCAGCCAGTCGGCGACGACCAGCAGGGGGCCGACAACGTGCAGGATCTCGTTCGACCAGGGCACCGTCTGGCCCTGCGGCAGCGGGATGCCGCGCAGCAGCAGGTTGTAGACGATGAACGTCACCGTCATGTAGGTCACGGCGAGCAGCCGGAACACGGTGAGTCCCGGGGTCTCGCGGCGTCCCGTGGCGATGACGAGTGCGCCGATGAGCAGCGAGATCACCGCGAGAACGTTCGACTCGATGGTGAAGAAGCTGAAGAAGTTCACCAGGAGGTGGCCGACGTCCCCGCCGGCGGCGACGGTGCCGTCGATCGAATGCACGAGCTGGCCGACGATCGCGGCGACGATGGCGGCCGCACCGGCGAGCCGGAGCACGGTGACGAGAGGTCTCACGATTCGCAGAATAGCGGTCACGGTCGTCCGGTGAAGTTTCACGAGGCCATGACATCCGCGTAACACCGGCGACTCATGCGCGGCCTTTACTGGGGACGGGACAGGGGAGATTCAGGAGATGACCACGATGCGGGCCATGGCGATGACGCAGGCCGGGGGGCCGGAGGTGCTCGCGCTCACCGACGTCGAGCGGCCGATCCGGCTGAACGCCGAGCTGCTGGTGAAGGTGGTCGCCGCGGGCGTCAACCCGATCGACGCGAAGACCCGCGCCGGCAAGGGCGCGTTCCCCGGGATCGCCGCCTTCCCGGCGGTGCTCGGCAACGACTTCAGCGGCATCGTCGAGGAGGCCCCCTACGAGTCCCATCCGTTGCAGCCCGGCACCGAGGTGTACGGGATGGGCATGGTTCCGCGGATGGCGGGGGCCTACGCCGAGTACCTGACGGTCAACGCTTTCTCGGTCGTGAAGAAGCCGTCGACGCTCTCCCACGTCGAGGCCGCGGGCGTGCCGCTCGCCGCGCTCACCGCGTGGGGCATGGTCGTCGAGACGGCGAAGGCGCACGAGGGGCAGCGGATGCTCATCCACGCCGGCGCCGGCGGGGTCGGGCACTTCGCGGTGCAGTTCGCCGCCTACTTCGGCGCCCACGTCATCGCGACCGGGTCGGCCCGCAACGCCTCGTGGCTGCAGGAGATGGGTGCCGCCGAGGTGCTCGACTACTCGGCCGTCAGGTTCGACGAGGTGCTCGATCCGGTGGATGCCGTCATCGACCTGATCGGCAACGTGCAGGACGACACCGGCTCCCGCTCCCTGCGGGTCCTGCGTCCGGGCGGGATCATCGTCAACGGTCCGACCGGTTCGTGGCCGACGATGGCCGAGGAGGCCGCGACGGCGGGCGTGCGGGCCACCGGCTTCCGCGTCGTGCCCGACGGTTCGACCCTCGCGATCATCTCCCGGCTGCTCGAGTCGGGCGACGTGAAGGTGTTCGTCGACCAGGTGTTCGACCTCGAGGACGTCGCCGCGGCGCACCGCGTGATCGAGGAGGGTCACACCCGCGGCAAGCTCGTGCTCAAGGTGTGCGAGGGCTGAGCGGCTGCTCGACTAGAGCCGGCGCTCCATCACGAAGTCCTCTTCCCAGCGGTCGCCGACCAGGAACCGCTTGCGGCCGACCTTCGCGAAGCCGGATTTCGCGTAGAAGCCCTGGGCGCGCTCGTTCTCCTCGTTGACGCCGAGCCACACGGCGGCGACGCCGCGCTCCCGGGCGGCCTCGAGGGTGCGGGTCATCAGGGCCGACGCGACGCCCGCACCGTGGTGGCCGGGCATGACGTAGCACTTGCTCAGCTCCGCGGTCGGCAGCACGGTGAGCGCTGCGGCCACGTCCGGATCGGACGGCGAGGCGACGATGAGCATCGTGTAGCCCGCCGCGACCCCGTCGGCCTCGGCGAGGAACAGCTCCCGGGCCGGGTCGGCGAGGTATTCGTCGAAGCGCGCCTCGGTGAGGTTCGCGGCGATGAAGGATGCCTTCGCCTCGTCGGTCGTGTGCGGCGGGCAGGCGAGGGGGAAGGTGGCCGCCGCGACGACAGCGAGCGCCGCGGAATCCGCGGCGCTCGCCCGTCGTATCTGGGTGCTCAGCGTCAGAGCACCGTCACGTCCAGCGGGACGCCGGGGCCGAACGTCGTCGACACCGCGCCCTTCTGGATGTAGCGGCCCTTCGAGGAGCCCGGCTTGGCGCGGTTGATCTCGTCGATCGCGGCCTTGAGGTTCTCGTTCAGCTGGTCGCTCGAGAAGCCGGCCTTGCCGATCACGAAGTGCACGTTCGCGTGCTTGTCGACGCGGAACTCGATCTTGCCGCCCTTGATCTCCTCGACCGCCTTCGCGGGGTTCGGGGTCACGGTGCCGGTCTTCGGGTTCGGCATCAGGCCGCGCGGGCCGAGCACCTTGCCGAGTCGACCGACCTGGCCCATGAGCTCGGGCGTCGAGACGGCCGAGTCGAACGCGGTGTAGCCCGCCGCGACCTTCTCGATGAGCTCGGTGCCGCCGACCTCGTCGGCGCCGGCGGCGAGCGCCGCCTCGGCGGCCGGGCCGGTCGCGAACACGATGACGCGGGCGGTCTTGCCGGTGCCGTGCGGGAGGATGACGGTGCCGCGCACCATCTGGTCGGCCTTGCGCGGGTCGACCCCGAGCTTGAGGGCGACCTCGACGGTCGAGTCCATCTTCTTCGAGCCGGTGCCCTTGACGACCTCGACGGCCTCGGAGGGAGCGTAGAACTTGCCGGCCTCGATCTTCTCGGCGGCGGCGCGGTATGCCTTCGACTTCTGAGCCATGATTACGCCTCCACCGTGATCCCCATCGACCGGGCGGTGCCGGCGATGATCTTCATGGCGGCCTCGACGTCGTTGGCGTTGAGGTCCACCTGCTTCTGCTCGGCGATCGCGCGGACCTGGTCCTTCGAGAGCTTGGCGACCTTGACCGTGTGCGGGGTCGACGACCCCTTCTGCACGCCGGCGGCCTTCTTGATGAGCTCCGCGGCCGGCGGGGTCTTGAGGATGAACGTGAACGAACGGTCCTCGTAGACGGTGATCTCGACCGGGATGACGTTGCCGCGCTGCGACTCGGTCGCCTCGTTGTACGCCTTGCAGAACTCCATGATGTTCACGCCGTGCTGACCCAGGGCCGGGCCGATGGGCGGGGCCGGGTTCGCGGCGCCGGCGTTGATCTGGAGCTTGATCAGGCCGGTCACCTTCTTCTTCGGTGCCATGATTCCTTCTTCTGTCGTGCGTTCGAACCGAACGCGCTCCCGACATCCACGCCGTTCGTGGATGCGGTGGTGGTGCCCGTGGGCAACCTGTCGATCTTACGTCAGACTCGGCGCATGGGCGAGTTCGAGTTCGAGGGACCCGTGATCGAGTGGCGCGGTCCCGCGCCGTTCTTCTTCGTGAGGCTGTCGGACGACCTCAGTGCCGACCTCAAGATCGCTGCCGCGGGGCTCGAGTACTGGGGCCAGGTCGCGGTGATCGTCGAGATCGACGGGGTCGAGTTCACGACCGCGCTCTTCCCGAAGGACGGCGTCTACCTGCTGCCTGTGAAGGACGCCGTACGCGCGGCGGCCGGCATCCAGATCGGTCAGGTGGTCGCCGGCCGACTGAGTCTCGGCCGGCGCTCCCCGACGTACTAGAGCTTGGTGACCTGGTCGAACGACAGCTCGACCGGGGTCTCGCGCTCGAAG
>CAZPJC010000008.1:0-39691 GCA_964586645.1 uncultured Schumannella sp. | reverse complement strand
ACGGGCTCGACGGGTTGTAGGGGGTCGCCTCGGTGAAGCGCGCCGGGTCGTCGAGCTCGAGATCGCCGTAGACCTCGTCGGTCGAGATGTGGTGGAACCGGATGCCGTGCTTCCGCGCCGCCTCGAGCAGTGTGAAGGTGCCGACGACGTTGGTCTGCACGAACGGGCTCGGGTCGCCGAGCGAGTTGTCGTTGTGGCTCTCGGCGGCGTAGTGCACGACGGCGTCGTGCTCGCCGAACAGCCGGTCGACGAGCGCGCCGTCGAGGATGTCGCCGACGACGAGGCTCACCCGGTCCTCGGGGAGGCCGGCGAGCGAGGCGGTGTTGCCCGCGTACGTGAGCTTGTCGAGCACCGTCACCGTGTGCTCGGTGTTGGCGACCACGTGGTGGACGAAGTTCGAGCCGATGAATCCGGCGCCGCCGGTGACGAGGATGCGCATGGGGTGGTCCTTTCGAGGCCGCGCCGAGTCTATCGAAGGCCCGTTGCTAGACTTCGACGGTGCAGATCCGAGAGCTGTCCGTTCCGGATGCGTACGAGATCATCCCGGTCCAGCACAGCGACGACCGGGGCACGTTCCTCGAGTGGTACCGCTTCGACAGGCTCGCCGAGAAGGTCGGCCACGCGCTCGAACTGCGGCAGGGCAACACCTCCATCTCGCACCGAGGCGTCGTGCGCGGCATCCACTACGCCGACATCCCGCCGAGCCAGGCGAAGTACGTGGCCGCCTTGAGCGGGGCCGTGCTCGATTTCGTCATCGACCTGCGCGTCGGCTCGCCGGCATACGGAACCTGGGATTCGGTGGTGCTCGACGATGTCGACCGACGCGCCGTCTATCTCGCCGAAGGTCTCGGCCACGCGTTCGTCGCCCTGACGGAGGGTGCGACCGTGAGCTACCTCGTGAGCGAGGTCTACAACCCGACGATCGAGCGCGGCATCGACCCGCTCGACCCGGAGATCGGGCTCGCGCTGCCGACCGACATCGGCGACCTCGTGCTCTCGCCCAAGGACACCGACGCCCCGACGCTCGCGCAGGCCCGCGAGCAAGGTCTGTTGCCGAACTGGGCGGATGCGCGTGCCTACTACGCGGCACTCGACTCGGGGCAGCGCCGATGAAGGGGATCATCCTGGCCGGGGGCTCCGGCACCAGGCTCTGGCCGATCACCAAGGGCATCTCGAAGCAGCTGATGCCCATCTACGACAAGCCGATGGTCTACTACCCGCTGGCGACGCTCATGATGGCGGATGTCCGCGAGGTGCTGGTCATCACGACCCCCGAGTACAACGACCAGTTCCGGGCCCTCCTCGGCGACGGCTCGGCGCTCGGCATGACGATCGAGTACGCGGTTCAGCCGTCGCCCGACGGGCTCGCGCAGGCCTTCATCATCGGCGAGGAGTTCATCGGGGACGACTCGGTCGCGCTCGTGCTCGGCGACAACATCTTCCACGGATCCGGCCTGGGCTCCTCGCTGCGCGGCAACGCCCGCATCGACGGCGGCCTGATCTTCGCCTACCAGGTGGCGGACCCCGCGGCCTACGGCGTCGTCGAGTTCGACGACGAGATGCGCGCGGTCTCGATCGAGGAGAAGCCCGCCGCCCCGAAGAGCAACTACGCCGTGCCGGGTCTCTACTTCTACGACAACGACGTCATCGAGATCGCGAAGACGATCGTGCCCAGCGCCCGCGGCGAGCTCGAGATCTCGACCGTCAACGAGACCTATCTCCGTGCCGGCCGGCTGCACGTGCAGGTGCTCGACCGCGGAACCGCCTGGCTCGACACCGGCACGTTCGAGTCGATGATGCAGGCGTCCGAGTATGTGCGGGTCATCGAGGCCCGGCAGGGCTTCAAGATCGGCTGCATCGAGGAGATCGCCTGGCGCGCCGGCTGGATCGACGATGACGCCCTCGCGGCGCTCGCCGCCCCCCTGCGCAAGAGCGGCTACGGCGAATACCTGCTGGGTCTGCTCAGTCCGGATTCCTGAGCTTCAGAACCTTCGCGCGGACCCACAGCCCGATCCGGAGCACGAGCCGCACCGGGGCCCACCCGGGACCAGCGTACTTTCGCGTGAGGAAGCGGTTGGCGCTGTCGTGGTGCGCCTCGAGCATCGACGAGCGTGCGGAGTTGGTGGCGTGGGCGCCGGAGTGCGTCACGCGCGCCGCGGGCTCGTACCGGTTGCGCCAGCCCGCCCGCGTCAGCCGCATCCCGAGGTCGACGTCCTCGAAGTACATGAAGTAGCCGTCGTCGAACCCGCCGACCGCGTCGAACGCGCTGCGCCGGATGAGCAGACAGGCGCCGGAGAGCCAGCCGGCGTCGCGGGGGACCGACTCGCCGTCCTGGCGGTACTGCCGCGACCAGGGGTTGCGGGGCCAGGCGTTCGCGAACAGTGCGTGACCGACCCCGGTGCGCAGCGATGGCACTCGGCGTGCGGACGGGTAGATCTCGCCGCCGGGCGTGAGAATCGCGGGCCCGACGGCGCCGATCCGCGGATCCTCGGCGACCGCGGCGAGGAGCACGTCGACGGCCCCCTCGGAGACCACGACGTCGGGGTTCACGACGAGCAGCCACTCGACGCTCGGGGCCGCGAGCCGGGCCCCCGCGTTGACGGCGCCGCCGTAGCCGGGGTTCTGAGGGAGCGGCAGGTAGTCGGCGCCGGCCGAGCGGGCGAGGGACTCGATCGAGGACGCGGGACGGTTGTCGGCGACGATCACCTGCAGCGGCGCGCGCGACGCCCGCCGGAGGGAGTCGATGAGGCCCGGGAGCACCTCGTCCGAGCCGAAGCTCACCGTGATGGCGGCGACGGCCGGACGCGCATCGGAGTCAGCTGCCATGGTCTTCCAGTTTAGAGGACGGCCCGAGGACGCCTGTAGTGTGGGTGCGTTCGTCTCCGACCGGAAGGTTACCGAGTGTCACTCGCCGCCGACGTCCGGCAGTATCGCGAGCTGTTCGTCAACCTGACCCAGCGCGAGCTCAAGGGGAAGTACAAGCGCACGGTCCTGGGCCAGCTCTGGTCCCTCGCGAACCCGCTCGCCCTGATGGTCGTGTACACGCTCGTGTTCGCGTTCATCATCCGGATCGGTCCCGAGGTCGGCAACCCCAGCGGGCTCGACGTCTTCCCCCTCTGGCTGCTCTGCGGCCTGCTGCCCTGGATCTTCTTCTCGAACGTCGTGCAGCAGGGCATGGGCACGCTGCTCGTCAACGAGTCGCTCATCAAGAAGGTGTACTTCCCGCGCAGCGTGCTGCTCTTCTCGAACGCCGCGTCGCTCGCGCTCAACTGGGGCATCGAGATGATCGTGCTCGTCGTCGCCCTCGTGATCGCGGGAGCGTGGGCGGCGCTGCTCTGGCTCCCGGTCACGGTGCTGTTCATGCTGCTGCTGACGGCCTTCTCGGTCGGCGTCGCTCTGCTGCTCTCGATCGCGAACGTGTACTTCCGCGACACCCAGTACTTCGTGACGATCCTGCTGCAGCTGGGGCTGTACCTCACTCCCGTGATCTATCCGATCTCCCTCGTCGACGACCAGTCCGAGCGGCTCGGAGCCGGGCCGCTCGGGATCACCTTCGCCGACATCTACCGGCTGAACCCGATGCAGCACTTCATCGGCGCCTTCCGCAGTCTGCTGTACGACAACACCTGGCCGCGCCTCGACGACACCATCGCCTGCATCGCCTGGGCGGCGATCGCGCTCACGATCGGACTCGTCGTCTTCCGGCGCAGCGAACGACGACTGGCGGAGATCCTGTGACCGGCATCGCGGTCACCGTCGACCACGTCTCCAAGAAGTTCCGCCTGTACAAGGAGCGCAACCAGTCGATCAAGTCGGCCGTCATGCGCCGGCGTACCTCCGTCTACGAGGACTACTGGGCGCTGCAGGACATCGACCTCGAGATCCGCGCGGGCGAGACCTTCGGGCTCGTCGGCGACAACGGGTCGGGCAAGTCGACACTGCTGAAGTGCATGGCCCGCATCCTGTATCCCGACCGGGGGTCGATCAAGATCGAGGGCAGGATGGCGGCCCTGCTCGAGGTCGGCACCGGCTTCCACCCCGAGCTCTCCGGCCGCGAGAACGTCTACCTCAACGGCTCGATCCTCGGGATGACCCGCAAGGAGATCGACGCGCGGTTCGACGACATCGTCGACTTCTCCGGGGTCCGCGAGTTCATCGATCAGCCGGTCAAGAACTACTCGTCCGGCATGTACGTTCGGCTCGGCTTCTCGGTGGCGATCCACGTCGACCCCGACGTGCTCCTCGTCGACGAGGTGCTGGCCGTCGGCGACGAGTCGTTCCAGGAGAAGTGCGCCGAGAAGTTCCGCGAGCTCAAGGCCCGCGGCAAGACGATCGTCATCGTCAGCCACTCCATGGAGATGGTCGAGAAGATGTGCGACCGGGTCGCCTGGATCCAGGACAGCCACCTCAAGCAGGTGGGGAAGCCGTCGGCCGTGATCAAGGCGTATCGGCGGGGACCTCATCGCTAGTCCGACGGGTCTTCTTCGCGCGCTTCGGCGGCGCGTCCTCCGTCTGGCCCTCCTCGTCCGCGAGTCGGGCTGGCGCGGTGCGATCGACCGCTTCCGCACCCGGGACGAGCCCGACGACTTCTGATCGTCGCCCGCCGTAGGTGAGCGGGCCGAGCACGAGCGCGGACATCACGAGGATCGACAGCTCGATTCCGAGGTAGTAGCGCGGTTCCTGGTGGAATGCCGCGAGCACCGCGAACTGGGCGATCGTCAGGCCGATGAACCAGGCCGACGCCGGCTCGAACAGCCGACGGCGCCGGGCGAGGACGACGATCGTCGCGACCAGGAGGACCACCAGGAGGATCGTTTCCGCGATCGCGAACTGCTTGATGCTCTGTCCGTCGTCGCTCGCCATCCCCATGACGAGCGCGCGGAAGCGCTCGGCGATGTAGTCGAGAGGATGACGCAGGAAGGAGTCGAGCGTCATCTGGTCGAACTCCTGACGGGTGTAGTAGCCCTCGCCCGTGTACGGGGCGTCGGTCGCCAGCTCGTTGCGGGCGATCACCTCGCACTGCACGCGATCGCTGATGCACGCCCAGTTCGCGTGGCCCTCCTTGAGGAACCCCGCCATCACGCGATCGGGGATCCACCGGCCGCCGCTGGTCCCGTCCGCGACGACGGTCCAGCGCGGGTCGCCCGGGTGGATCCGCCACATCAGGTAGAGCCGCCAGGGGAGCATGAACAGCTGCGCCACCCCGCCGAGCACCGTGATCGGAACCGCCATCCGCAGCGCGCCGGCCCGGAGAGCGCTCAGCCGGGGCACCCGGGTCACCGCCAGGGACGCCACGACGATCACGGCCCCGACTCCGACGGTCGCCAGGGCGATGATGTCGTAGGACGCCCGGAAGTACGCGGCGCCGCCCAGGAAGATCCCTGCGAGTGCGGCGAACAGGATCTTGCGGCGCGTCGTCGGAGCGAGCCCTGCCTTGACGAGCAGCAGCAGGCTGAAACAGAGCGAGATCGCGCCGAAGCTGTCGGCGTAGAAGAGCCCGGTTCCCGTTCCCCAGCTCGACACACCGCTGAACAGCAGTCCGGCCGCGACGAAGACGACGGCCTGCGTGCGGCTTCGATAGCGGGCGATCATGCGGAAGCAGATGCCGAAGAACACGGCCCACACGGCGCAGTTGAGGAGCACCATCAGCAGGACGCCCGGGATGCCGGTCAGCGCCTCGAGTCCGACGAGGAGCACGTCGACGACGACGCCTCCCGGCGGCCAGAGGTTGTAGATCCAGTGAGCACCGGGGGAGATCGCGGTGATGCTCGACCACCAGAGCGCGCCGGTGAGCAACGATCCGGCGTCGGACCCGCCGAACGCTGTCGCCGCCTCGGCCAGCCGCGTGGTGATCGGGATCTGGTACGCGGTCACGGTACTGGCGAGGCCCCGGGGAGCGGAGATGATCAGCAGCGCGATGAAGGGAGCGGCGAACGGCGCGACAGCGGAGACGATGGACCGGATTCGGGTGGAGGCTGGCACGGGAATCGAGTCTACGGCTCGTCAGGGATAGAGCCCGAGAGCCCGGTCCAGGTCCGCGGGCCGGATGTCGAAGTCGGCGTGGACCCAGTGGTTGCGGTCGGCGGCGTCGTCGAGTTCGAGGCGGGCGGGGCCGAGCAGGTAGCGGAACTCGGCGCCGGCGATCTCCGCGAGGAGGACGGGCAGCAGGAAGTCGTGGAGGTGGTCGGAGGTCAGGGCGAGGATCCGCGATCCCGGGCGCAGCATCAGGTAGTTGGCCATGACGGCGCCGCTCGCGCCGACGACGACGTCCGCCTGAGAGAAGAGCTCGCGCTGCTCGGCGAAACTGAGGCGCGACGGATCGATGGCCGTGAAGCCGTGGCGCAGGGCGATGGCGTTCAGTGCCGCCTGGTTCGCGATCCCGCGGTGCGCGGCACGTCGCTCCAGGAAGAGCCTGAGGCCGGTGCCGGATCGGGGACGGTCGACGCCCCAGATCCGCCGCAGGTTGTCGAACGGCGCGCGGTTCACTCCGAGTCCCTCGGCCCACGGGACCCGCGTCGTGTCCAGGACCTGGAGCGGCGGCGCCGCGACGTGCAGCACGCCGACGTGCTGCGAGGTCTCGGGATCGGCGAACACCAGGGGCCGGCTGCTGAGTTCTCGCAGGGCCTCGATTCCCGTCTGCGGGACGCGGGGGGAGAGCAGGAGCGGCACGTCGTCGCCGATCGACGACGGGATCGACAGGACGCGCGGGAGGTATTCGGCCATCCAGTGGAACCAGTTCGCGTCGCTCCGGCCGCCGATGAGGATCGCCTCGGGGATCGTCTCCGCGACTTCGGGGAGCCGGCGGAGCAGCACGCCCTCGGGATGCGGCGGACTGCCCAGCGCGGTGCGCCACTGGCCGGCGACGAAGTCGTGGATCGGGTCCGCGGTCGCCTCGTAGCGGATGAAGCGCTGCCGCGTCGTCACGGTGCCGCCCTCTTGGAGACTGACGTCGCGCAACCGGTTCCAGGTCATGCTGGGCATGGGGAGCGGTCGGCCGTAGCCGGCGACTTCGACGAGTCGGCCGCGCGTCTCGAGGAGCGGAGTCCGCATCGCCCCGGGGGCGTCGTCGCGCGGGGGATTCGGCCTGGCCACTTCCAGGAGGAGCAGGTCCGAACGGGCGGGTTCGGCGAGCCCGAAGGCGGCGAGTGCGAATCGATCGCCCCACCTGTCGTTCGTCGGGAAGAGTCGTCCTGCGGCCGCAGCCCGCTCGCGGAACGGCTCCCCGTGCGGCGAGACCACGAAGTCGTGGACTTCCGACGGGTGCTGCATGACCAACGCGGGGAGCCAGGTCTCGGGGCGCTCGTCCGCAGGCGTCCGATGGAGGATCGCATCGAGATAGCCGTGCACGACCTCGACGGGCTCAGCCTCGGGCGGAGCGGGTTCGAGCCGCCGGAAGGAGAATTCGGCGTCGGAGTTCGACCACATCGGCCGGAACGCCGGGGTCCGGCCAGGGCCGACGCGGAAGACGAAGGGCGGCAACTCGACCGGCCCTCGAGCCGTGACGACGTACCCGAGGGGGAGCAGCCTCCCACGGCGCCCGGTCCCGGGCCGACGGGTCCGGACGACCCGCACCCGATAGCCGGGGTTGAGCCGTTCCAGCGCGCGCGCCGAGACGTGCGACACACGGTCGGTCCATCCCGTGTATTGGAGGAGCTGCTCGTGCGGATCGAGGTCGTCCACCGGGGGGAGCGCATCGAAGAGCTCGCGGATCCGCAGGTAGTGGCGGTCCTCATGGTCGCGGCGGAAGGCCGACACCTCGGCGACGACGTTCGCCGCCCAGCGCGTGTACCGCGCGCTCACGAGATGTCGCTCGTGGGCTCCGCCAGCAACTGGAGGCCTGCGTCGCCGGGGAGCTCTCCGTACCGCTCGCCGGTCGCCGGACATACCCAGGCGGTGCCGTCGAAGGCGAGCGGGTGCCCGCTGCGCCCGACCCAGCCGACACGGCGGGCGGGCACCCCCGCGACGATCGCGTGCGGCACGACGTCGCGCGTGACGACGGCGCCCGCGGCGACGGTCGACCAGGCGCCGATCTCCAGGGGCGCGACGCAGACCGCGCCCGCGCCGATCGAGGCGCCGTGCCGGACCGTGACGCCGACGGGCTCCCAGTCGGCACCGGTCTTCGGTCGCCCGTCGGGCGTCACCGCCCGCGGGAATCTGTCGTTGGTGAAGACGGCCCGCGGCCCGATGAAGACGGCGTCCTCGACGACCGCGGGCTCGTAGATGAGCGCGGCGTTCTGGATCTTGCAGTCCGCACCGATCCGGACGCCGGGTCCGACGTAGGCGTACTGCCCGATGCTGGTCCCGGCGCCGACGACGGCCCCCTCCCGGACGGCGGTCCCGGCCCAGACGAGGGCAGTCGGGTGCAGATCCGCGCGCGGATCGACGGAGGCGGTTTCGTGGATCATGTCGTGGTCCCCTTCGCGAGCCCGAGCGCCCGCACGACGGCCGTGAGGTTCTGGTGGTCAGCCGCGATCGCGATGCCGTCGAGATCGGCCGTGGTCAGGCCCATGGCGGCGAGCCGGGCGTCGCCTCCGGGCCGGGTGGCGATGTCGAAGACGCGCGAGAGCCCCCGGCGCACGACGAGCGGGTCGGGATGATTGACCTGGATGAGCGCGATCTGCTCGAGGTCCGCGAGCGCGGCGAATCGTGCGGTGTCGATGCCGCGCGAGGCGGCGAGCCGGCGTCGCACGCCGGCGTCGGCCCGCGCCAGGAAGGCGTCCAGCAGCCAGTCCCGCTCGGCGCCGCGCCGACGGCCGCGCGGCGTGTCGAGCCCGACGTACTCGCGCGAGAGGTTCGAGGAGTGCTTGCGGTAGCTGACGACCGCGGCCTCCGCGATGACGACCTCGCCGATGGCCGCGAGCTCGAGCCAGAGCGCGTGGTCCTGCAGGAGGTCGATGTACGGCGGGAACCCGCCGAGCCGCAGGTAGTCGGCGCGACGGAGCGCGGCGGCCGGAGCGCACACGAAGTTCGTCTCGAAGTAGAGGAACTCGAGGGCGGGGACTTCGGGGGGCTTCACCAGGAACTCGCCCGCGACGTCGCCGGGGAGGAGCCGGCCGAGGGCGTCGATGACCCGCGGCGGGCTCGAGACGAGGCTGACACCGGGATCCTCGAGGAGGGCAGCCTGGGAGGCGACCCGACCCGGCAGCGAGACGTCGTCGCCGCCCGAGATGACGATCAGTTCCGCCGAGGCGGCCTCGACGGCCCGCGTGAACGACAGGGACACCCCGAGGCGCTCGGGGTTGCGCAGCACCGTGACATTCGGGGCCAGGCCCTCGACGACCTCCGCGGTGCCGTCGGTGGAGGCGTCGTCGACGACGACGAGTTCGTCGACCTGGGAGGCGAGACTGCCCACCGCCTCGCCGATGTAGTCGCGCTGGTTGCGGGTCGCGATGACACCCGCGGTCCGTGCCGTCATCGGGAGCCCCCGTCGAGGGACTGGATGCGATCCTCCGGCACGAAGGCTCCGACCGAGTCGGCGAGGCCGGGGGCGATCACGACGCGTGCGCGGCTCTGGATGACCGGTAGCCAACTGTTGAGACCGTGCGCGTCGATCAGGCACAGGGCGGCCCCCGCCGTGAGGGCGGCCCGGACGCGCGGGTCGGCGTTCGCGCGAAGCCGTTGCTCGACCGGGAGCACGATCGCGGTCGAGCCTGCGTCGACGGCCAGGTCGGCGGCGGAGGGCCCGGGCGCCGGCACCGCGCGAGGGGGGCGCACGTCGAGACGCTCGGCCTCGACCGTCGTCTGGGTGCCGTGGGTCAGGACCGTGAGGTCGGGGCGTCCGAGATCGCGGCGCAACTGGCGGAGCGACACTTCGACCGCGCGGCTGCTCGGCGCGAAGACCGTCCGCGGCACGGCATCACGCACCGTCGCGTCGAGATCGGTGCGGCCCTCGTAGGACGTGAAGAGCACGAGGACGCTCCCGGTCACCCGTGAGCCGGACGCCACGGTGACGACCTCGTCGGCCGTCGCCGCCGCGGTGCGGTCGGGACTGATCGCGGTGTCGCCCGCCCACCAGAGCCGGCGGTTGCCGGCTCCCGCGAAGAATCCGGGGACGACAAGGTAGGGCCCCGCGGGATCCGCGAGGTCGCCCTCGTCCGCCGTCGTCCAGACCGCGAGGGACGGCGTCCGCACGCCGGTCGGGGCGGCGCCGAGCACGGTGGCGAACGCGGCGAGGCGCGCGGTGGCGGCTTCACCGGAGAGGTCGACGACCATGAGCCGCTCGTGCACCCAGGGTTCGCGCGGGTGCGCGCGCACGATCTCGGCGAGTGGAGCCTCGTCGCCGGACCACTGCCCGGAGAGCGCGAAGCGCGCCGCCTCGGTGTAGGGGCCCGGCTCGATGAACCAGGCCGAGCGGTCGGACAGGTACCGGTCGACCTCGCCGCCGAACGGCGCGTCCGGCAGCGCGTCGCGAAGCCAGGCGACATCGATGAACGGGTGTGGGGAGCGGCCCTCGGCGCGTCCGAACACCTGGTAGTGCAGCCACGCCGGCGCACCCGCCGTCGCGATGTCGGGGTGCGCCGCGAGGTAGTAGCCGGGGGAGAAGAGCGGATGCGCGCCCGTGTGGCGCACGGAGTGCGCGGCGCCGCGTCCCGGCAGACGGTCGAGGAGGAGCCCGGCCGGCGGCTTGGCGAGGCCGTGGCGCCTCAGAATGTGCCGCGCCGCTCCGACGTCGAACACCGGGAAATCCCGGGTGAGGCGGGCGCGCAGATCGGCGAGAGCTTCCGTGTCTCGAGTGCCGGGGAGTCCGCCTGAAGCCATGGGACGACCTCCTCGGATCGGGCGCAGCGCTCCCGTCATCCTACGGGCGAGAGTGCGGGGAGCGACCTGGACGGCCGTGCAGGATGGGCCGAAAGAGCGCTGTTACAGTCGACGGGTGGATCGCTTCAGCTCTCCCCAGATCGTGCCCGTCCCCGTCATGAGAGACGAGCTCGGTGCGCTGGGAGTGGTCGAGCGCGACGATCCGTTCCCGTTCCCGCTCAAGCGCGTCTATTACCTGTTCGACGTCCCGTCCCACGCGTCCCGCGGGTCGCATGCGCACAAGGATCTGCACCAGCTGATCATCGCGGTCGCCGGTAGCTTCACCGTCGAGCTCGACGATGGCAAGGTGCGCACGCCGTTCCTGCTCGACAATCCCGACCGCGGGCTGACCATCCCTCCGGGCTTCTGGCGCACGCTCAGCGGATTCTCCGCAGGCTCGGCGGCACTGGTGTTCGCGTCGGCCGAGTACGACCCCGACGACTACATCCGGGACTACGACGAGTTCGTGAAGTGGACGGCGCGTGGCTGACATCCCGTTCTACGATCTCGGACAGCACGAGCGCACCCTGCGCGCCGACCTGCACGGCGCTCTCGACGAGGTGCTCGACAGCGGCTACTTCGTCGGCGGCGACCTCGTCGCGAGGTTCGAGGGCGAGTTCGCCCGCTACGTCGGCACGCGCGAATGCGTCGGCGTCGGCAATGGGCTCGACGCGATCCGCCTCATCCTCGAGGCCTACGGCATCGGCCCGGGCGACGAGGTCGTCGTTCCGGCCTTCACCTATTACGCGACCTGGCTCGCCGTGCTGCAGACCGGCGCGACGCCGGTTCCCGCCGACGTGCTCCCGTCGACCGCGAACCTCGATCCGGCCGCCGCCGAGGCGGTCATCACGGAGCGCACGAAGGCGATCCTGGTGGTCCACCTCTACGGCCGCGGCGCCGATCTGGCCGCGTTGCGCGAGATCGCCGATCGTCGCGGCGTCGTCCTCGTCGAGGATGCCGCGCAGAGCCACGGCGCCGGCTCGACCGGCGGGCGCACGGGGGCCGTCGGCCACGCCTCCGCCTTCTCCTTCTACCCGACGAAGAACCTCGGTGCGCTCGGCGACGCGGGCGGGGTGACGACAGACGACCCGCAGGTCGCCGCGCGCATCCGCAGCCGCCGTTCCTACGGTCAGGGTGCCGCGAAGTACGACCACGTCGACACCGGCTGGAACAGCAGACTCGACCCGCTCCAGGCCGCGTTCCTCTCGATCCACCTCCGTCACCTCGACGACTGGAACGCCCGCCGTCGCGAGATCGCCGCACGCTACCTCGCCGCGCTCGGTGACCGGGCCGCGGCCGCGCTCGGGGCGGAACTCTCCGCCGAGGCCGTCTGGCACCACTTCGTGCTGCTCGCCGCCGACCGCGACGGGCTCCGCGCGCATCTCGCCGAGAACGGGGTCTCCACCGACGTGCACTACCCGTACGCGATCCGCGACGTCGTCCCGATGCGGGCGGCCCTCTCCGAGACGGCGCTGGCGACCGAGTTCCCCTCGGCCGAGCGGTTCGCTCGCAGCGTCGTGAGCCTGCCGATCGGTCCGTGGATGACCGACACGCAGGTCGACGCGGTTGCGGCGGTGCTGGCCCGGGTGCCCGCCGAGCTGCTCGAGGTCTGACCCCCGGCCCCCCGCCGGTAGTCTGTGCTGCGATGAACGCCCACCCGCTGGTCTCCGTCGTCCTCGTGAACTTCCGGGGGGCGGCCGACACCCTCGAGGCGATCCGTCACCTCGGCGAGCTGGACTGGCCCGCCGACCGGCTGGAGATCGTCGTCGTCGAGAACGGTTCGGGCGACGACAGCGCCGCGGTGCTCGAAGCCGGCGCGCCGCACGTGAAGCTCGTCGTCTCCAAGGTCAACCACGGTTTCGCCGGCGGCTGCAATCTCGGCGTCAAGGAGAGCAGCGGCGATGTCGTCGCCTTCCTCAACAACGACGCGCGCCCCGACCCCGGGTGGGTCGCCGCGGCGGTCGACGTGCTCGAGCGCGATCCCGCGGTGGGTGCGGTCGCGAGCCGGGTCCTCGACTGGGACGGCACCCGGGTCGACTTCATCGACGCCGGGCTGGCCTGGTACGGGATGGGCTACAAGCCGTTCACGAGCGAGCTCGCGTCGCGGCTGCGCGATGAGCCGCACGACGTGCTGTTCGGGACGGGCTCGGCGATGTTCGTGCGCCGCAGCGTCTACGAGCAGCTCGGCGGGTTCGACGAGCGCTACTTCATGTTCTTCGAGGACGTCGACCTCGGCTGGCGGCTCAACCTCCTCGGCCACCGTTACCGGTACGAGCCGTCGTCGCTCGCCTTCCACAAGCACCACGCCTCGATGTCGTCGTTCGGCTCGCACAAGGAGCAGTACCTCCTCGAGCGCAACGCCCTCTACACGCTCTACAAGAACCTCGGCGACGAGGGGCTCGCCGAGGCGCTGCCCGCGGCGCTTCTGCTCGCCGCCCGCCGCGGAGTCACGCTCGGAAAGGTCGACTCCGGCTCCTTCGACTTGCGCGCCGGGGGATCGAATGAGCCCGAGCAGACGTTCCCCGCCGTCGCCCTCGCCCCGCTGTTCGCGATGGACCGCTTCGTCGACGAACTCGACGCGCTGCGCACGGACCGCGCGCGCATCCAGGCTTCGCGCGTCGTGTCCGATGCCCGGCTGTGGCCGCTCTTCGGCGATGCGGACGCCCCCGTCATCCAGACCCCGCGGTTCCTCGACGGGTACGAGAAGGTCGTCGGCGCGTTCGACGTCGCCTCCGCGCCGACGGGATCGCGCGTGCTCGTGATCACCGGCGACCCGATCGGCGTCCGGCTCGCGGGCCCCGCCATCCGGGCCTGGAACATGGCCGAGGCGCTCGCCCGCGAGAACGAGGTGGTGCTGCTCACCCTGTCGGGCGCGGAGGAGATCGACGCCCCGTTCCGCATCGAGCACGTCCTGCCCGGTGACGACGGGCGGTTCGCGCCGCTCGAGGCCTGGGCTGACGTCATCGTCTTCCAGGGGCACGCGATGTCGGTGTTCGAGGGGCTCCGCACGTCGCAGAAGATCCTCGTCGCCGACATCTACGACCCGATGCACCTCGAACAGCTCGAGCAGGCGCGGGAGCTCGGCGACGCCACCTGGACGATGCAGGTCTCCGACGCGACCGACGTGCTCAACGAGCAGCTCGAGCGCGCCGACTTCCTCCTCTGCGCCTCCGACCGCCAGCGTCACTTCTACCTCGGGCAGCTCGCGGCGCTCGGGCGGCTCAACCCGCAGACCTACCGCGACGACCCCGACCTGACCGGACTGCTCGCCGTCGTGCCGTTCGGGCTCCCGGCCGAGCCGATCGAGCACGTGCGTCCCGTGCTCAAGGGGGTTCACCCCGGGATCGGCGCCGACGACAAGCTCGTGCTGTGGGGCGGCGGGCTCTACAACTGGTTCGACCCGCTGACCCTGATCCGTGCCATGGGCCGCCTCGCCGCGACGCATCCCGAGGTGCGGCTCTTCTTCCAGGGAACCAAGCACCCGCATCCCGGGGTGCCCGAGATGGAGATCGTCGCGAAGTCCCGTGCCCTCGCCGACGGCCTCGGACTGCTCGACCGGATCGTCTTCTTCAACGACTCGTGGGTCGAGTACCAGGACCGCCAGAACTACCTCGCCGAGGCGGATGCCGGCGTGAGCACGCACCACGCCCACGTCGAGACGACGTTCTCGTTCCGCACCCGCATCCTCGACTACCTCTGGGGCGGGTTGCCGATGGTCGTCACCGAGGGCGACCACTTCGCCGACCTCGTCGACCGCGCCGGCCTCGGGATCGCCGTACCGGCGGAGGACGAGCAGGCGCTCGCCGACGCGCTCGAGGCGATGCTCTTCGATGATGAGGCCGCGGCGCGAGCTCGCGCCAACATCGCCGTCGTCCGCGAGGACTACCACTGGGATGTCGTCCTCCGCCCGCTCGTCGAGTTCGTGCGTCATGCCCATCCGGCGGCCGACCGGGCCGGGGGATCGGCGGCCGGCTTGCGCCGCAGGGCCCCGCGCCGCCGCCGCTCGGGGCTCCGGCACGACGTCGCCCGGGCCGTGCACTACCTCCGCAACGGCGGCCCGATCGTGGTCTGGCGCAAGGTCCGGCGGCGGCTGACCGCCCGGCGCTGACACCCCCAAACCGAGGGAAATCGGCTCGTCGGGCCCGAGGGGGACGTACCCTGGGTTCTGCGGGACGAGTGAAGGGGTACACGGTTGTCGCGAGGTAGGGGTCTGCTCGGCGTTGTGCTCGCACTCGCCGTGGTGCTCGGCGCGCTCGTCGGCACCCCCCAGCGGGCGGAGGCCGTCACCGGGTCGGAGTTCAATCCCGGCCTGATCATCTCGGACTCGGTGTTCTTCAACGAGTTCGCGATGACCCAGCCGCAGATCCAGGATTTCCTCAACGTCCGCGTCCCGACCTGCACCGCCGGCTACACCTGTCTCAAGTCGTACACCGAGACGACCGCGGGCCGGTCCGCGGATGCCTGGTGCTCCGCGTATCCCGCCGGCACCAACGAACTCGCGAGCACGATCATCTTCAAGGTCGCTCAGGCCTGCGGGATCAATCCGCAGGTGCTCCTGGTGACCCTCCAGAAGGAGAACTCGCTCGTGACCTCCACGAAGCCGAGTGCGGGTTCCTACAAGACCGCGATGGGATACGCCTGCCCGGACACGGCGGCCTGCGACGCCAAGTACTACGGCTTCTTCAACCAGGTGTACAGCGCGGGGCGTCAGCTCGTGCGCTACGGCGACCCGTCGCTCGGATTCCGGTATCAGCAGGGCAACGAGGTCATCCAGTTCCACCCGAACGCCTCGTGCGGCACGACGGTCGTCAACATCCGCAGCCAGGGAACCGCGAACCTCTACAACTACACGCCGTATCAGCCGAACGCGGCGTCGCTCGCGAATCTGGGCGGAACCGGAGACGCGTGCTCCAGCTACGGCAACCGTAACTTCTGGGTGTTCTTCAACAACTGGTTCGGCTCGCCGGTCGCCTCGGGATCGGAACAGCTCGCCGACTACTACGCCCTGGCAGGCGGAGCGAGCGGATGGCTCGGAGCCCCGACCGGCGACGTCGTCGGCCGTTCGGTCAACGGAGGCGGCCTCTACCGCACCTTCCAGAACGGAGTCCTGTACTGGTCCCTGGGCGCCGGCGTCCGTGCCGTGTCCGGCGAGATGCTCACGGCCTACGCCGCCCGGGGCGCAGAAGCCAGTTCGCTGGGCTGGCCGACGGGTGAGGTCTCCGCGGTCTCGGGCTCGGGTCTGACCGGCACGACCCAGGCCTTCCAGAACGGAAGCCTGTACGTCGCGCCCGGTACGGCATACGTCGTTCCCGGGCTGATCCGCGGCGGATATGCGGAGGCCGGCGGACCCGCGAGCGCGGTCGGCTGGCCGATCGCCGAGGCCAGGTCGTCCTCGGCCGCGGGCGGCGGTCAGATCCAGGAGTTCCAGAACGGTTCGATGTACGGATCCAACGCCGGGGCATTCCCCCTCAGCAGCGCGCTGCGCACGGCGTACCTCGGCCTCGGAGCCGAGGCGGGCAACCTCGGCTGGCCGGTCAGCGGCGTGTACACGATCAGCGCGAACGGCGGCGGAACGGCGCAGGGCTTCCAGCGGGGCTCGCTCTACTCCTCCCCGGCGGGCGCCTTTCCCGTCTACGAGCCGTCCCGCACCTCGTACTGGAGCGTCTCGGGCGAGAGCGGAGTGCTCGGCTGGCCGTTGAGCGGCCCGGTCACGGTGGCCGCGAACGGCGGCGGCACCGCGCAGACCTTCCAGGGTGGCGCGCTCTACTCATCGCGATTCGGCGCCTTCACGCTGACCGGCGCGACGGCGGCCGCCTTCCAGACCGCCGGCGGACCCGCGGGCAGCATGGGCTGGCCGGCCGGCGGACCGTACACGATCACCGCCAACGGCGGGGGAACGGCGTTCGGCTTCCAGTTCGCCTCGATCTACACCTCGACCGCCGGCGCCTTCGCGGTCTCCGGTCCCATCCGCGACTTCTACTGGTCGATGCTCGGCGAAGGCGGGGCGCTCGGCTGGCCGACGGCCGCGCAGAGCTGCACGAGCGCGACTGCCTGCACTCAGAACTTCCAGAACGGCACGGTCGTCTGGTCGGCCTCCGGTGGGACGCGTCTCGCCTCGAACCCGCAGATCGAGGCGGCGTTCGCCGCCAACGCGGAAGCCCTCGGCGCCGCCGCGAGCCCGTTGTTCACCATCGCGGCCAACGGGGGCGGCCTCGCCCAGGGCTTCCGCAACGGGTCGATCTACCAGGGCAACGGCCTCGACGCCTACGCCGTGCTCGGCCCGATCCGTTCCGCGTACTGGTCGGTCCTCGGCGAGGGGGGACCGCTCGGCTGGCCCACGGGACCGCAGGTCTCGGTCGCGGCCAACGGGGGCGGCGTCGTCCAGACCTTCCAGAACGGTGCGATCTACAGTTCGCCCGCCGGCGGTCTGCAGATCGTCCAGGGCGCGATGCAGAGCGCGTTCGTCGCCTCCGGCGGGGCTGCAGGACCCTGGGGCTGGCCGGCGAGCACGGTGTTCACGATCACCGCGAACGGCGGCGGGACCGCGCAGGGCTTCCAGAAGGCGTCCGTCTACTCGTCGTCGGCCGGCGCGTTCGCGGTCGCGGGGAGCATCCGCTCGCTGTACTGGAGCCTGCTCGGCGAAGGGGGCGCCCTGGGCTGGCCGACCGCGAATGCCGTGTGCCAGCCCGACGGCTCGTGCTCGCAGACATTCCAGAACGGCACCATCCTCTCGTCGCCGTCGGGGGTCGCCTATCTCCGGCTCCTGCCCGAGATCGACGCCGCCTATCAGGCGCTCGGCGGCGCCGCGGGATCGCTCGGCGAGGTGATCAGCCCGCTCTACACGATCGCCGCGAACGGCGGAGGCTACGCCCAGGGCTTCCGCAACGGGTCGATCTACTACTCGCCGGCGTCGGGCGCGTACGCGGTGACCGGTCCGATTCGCGCGTACTACTGGTCGCTGCTCGGCGAGGGCGGCTCGCTCGGCTGGCCCACGGCCGCCCAGCAGTGCACCGGCTCGACCTGCTCCCAGACCTTCCAGCACGGGACGATCGTCTCGTCGCCGACGACGGGCACCCGTCTGGGCTGATGCGGCGGCTCCTCGCCGAAGGGTGACCTAGGATGGTGGGTCGCTGACCGTTTCGCGCGAGGAGTTCCCCATTTCCGAAGACATCGTGACCGACGACCGCCAGCCGATCCTCGATCAGGTCCGCGCGTACGCGGCCAAGAAGCTCGCGACGAAGGACTTCGTCCCGGGCGTGAGCAGCGTCCCCGTCTCGGGCAAGGTCCTCGACCCCGAGGACTTCGCGGCCCTGGTCGACGCGTCGCTCGACGGCTGGCTCACGGCCGGTCGCTTCCACCCGCTCTTCGAACGCAAACTCGCCCGCTACGTCGGAGCGCGCAGCGCGATCTTCGTCAACAGCGGCTCGAGCGCGAACCTGGTCGCACTGAGCGGGCTCACGAGCCACAAGCTCGGCCCGCGCGCACTCAAGCCGGGCGACGAGGTGCTCACCGTCGCGGCGGGCTTCCCGACGACGGTCAACCCGATCATCCAGAACGGGCTGCGTCCGGTCGTCGTCGACATCGAGCTCGGCACCTACGACGCCATCTCCGGGATGCTCGAGGAGGCGATCTCGTCGAAGACGAAGGCCATCATGATGGCCCACACGCTCGGCAACCCGTTCGACCTCGACGAGGTGCGCCGCCTGTGCTCGGAGCACGGCCTCTGGCTCATCGAGGACTCCTGCGACGCGCTCGGCTCGACCTACGACGGTCAGCGCACCGGCTCGTTCGGCGACACCGCGACGGTCTCCTTCTACCCCGCCCACCACATCACGACCGGCGAGGGCGGCGCGGTGTTCGTCAAGTCGCCGCTGGTGCGCAAGCAGGTCGAGTCGTTCCGCGACTGGGGCCGCGACTGCTACTGCGAGCCGGGCGAGGACAACACCTGCCACAAGCGCTTCGAGTGGCAGCTCGGCGACCTGCCGCTCGGCTACGACCACAAGTACATCTACAGCCACATCGGGTACAACCTGAAGGCGACCGACATGCAGGCGGCGCTCGGCATCTCGCAGATGGACAAGCTCGACGGCTTCGTGCAGGCGCGCAAGGACAACTTCGCCTACCTCACCTCGAAGCTGCAGGGCACCGAGGGCCTCATCCTCCCGGTCGCGACCCCGAAGTCGGACCCGTCGTGGTTCGGCTACCCGATCACGCTCGACCCCGAGCACCCGGTCGACCGCACCGAGATGATGCGCTTCCTCGACGAGCGCAAGATCGGCTTCCGCCAGCTGTTCGCCGGCAACCTCACGAAGCAGCCGGCGTACCGCAACACCGACTTCCGCATCGTCGGCGACCTCACGAACACCGACATCGTCATGAACCGCACGTTCTGGGTCGGCACCTACCCGGGCCTGACCACGCCGATGCTCGACTACATGGCCGACTCGCTGCGCGAGTTCATGGCCGACGCCTCGCGCTGACGATGCACTACCTCGTCACCGGACACACGGGGTTCAAGGGCGCCTGGCTGGTCGCGCTGCTGAGATCGCGCGGCCACGAGGTGTCGGGGCTCGCGCTCGACCCGGTGCCCGACGCGCTCTACACCCGCGCCGGTCTCGCCGGCGAGGTCGCGCACGACCTGCGGATCGACATCCGGGATGCCGCGGCGACCGCCGCCGGGGTCGCCGCCGTCGCGCCCGACGTCGTGCTGCACCTCGCCGCCCAGCCGCTCGTGCGCGCGTCGTACGAGGATCCCCGCACGACGTTCGAGACGAACGCGATGGGCACCCTCAACGTGCTCGAAGCGGTGCAGAACACCCCGTCGGTGAAGGCGCACGTCGTCATCACGACCGACAAGGTGTACCGGAATGTGAACCAGGAGGCCGGCTACGTCGAGTCCGACCCGCTCGGCGGCGACGACCCGTACAGCTCGTCGAAGGCGATGGCCGACCTGCTCACCCAGTCGTGGGTGACGAGCTTCCCCGGCATCCCGACGGCGATCGCCCGCGCCGGCAACGTCATCGGCGGCGGCGACGTGAGCCGCGACCGCCTGCTGCCCGATCTGCTCGCCGCGTACGGCGACGGCCGGGCGCCGGTGCTGCGCTACCCGAAGGCGGTGCGGCCGTGGCAGCACGTGCTCGACTGCCTCGACGGCTATCTCGTGCTCGCCGACGCCCTGCTCGCCGGACGCGGACTCGGCGCGTGGAACTTCGGCCCGGGCCGCGACAGCTTCGTCGAGGTCGGGGATGTCGCCACCCTCGCCGCCGACCTCTGGGGCGGCGGCTCGCACTGGGAGCACGACGGCGGAGAGCATCCGCACGAAGCGGGCCTGCTCGCGCTCGACGCGACCAAGGCGCTCACCGAGCTCGACTGGCGCAACCGCCTCGCCTTCCGCGACGCGGTCGCGTGGACGGTCGAGTGGGAGAAGGCCGTGCGCGGCGGCGCGACCCCGGCCGAGGTGGTGCGGGAGCAGATCGCCGCCTACGAAGCGCGATGACGGCGGGCCCGCGGTGAGCGAGTTCGACCTCCCCGAGGAGAAGGCGCCGCCGGGGCTGCTGCTGCGGCTGATCCGCGATCAGCGGGTGGCGTTCCTCCTCGTCGGCGGCATCAACACCGTCGTCGGCTTCGGGTTCTTCGTGCTCGCGGACCTCACCCTCGGCCCGCTCGTCGACACGGCCGCGGGGCACGTGGTCGGATCCCTCGTCGTCCTCGCCGTCGCCCACGTGCTCGGCGTGCTCTTCGCCTTCGTGCTGCACCGGCGCTTCGTCTTCAAGGTCACCGGGCACGTGCTGCGCGATCTCCTGCGGTTCGAGAGCGTGTACCTGGTGTCGCTCGGGATCAACGCCCTGGCGTTGCCGCTGCTCGTCGCGGCGGGCGTTCCCCGTCTGGTCGCGCAGGCGGGCATCACGCTGGTCACCACGGTCGTGAGCTACGTCGGCCACCGGTACTTCTCGTTCCGTCGGCCGGCGTCGCGCGAGGACGAGACCGAGGATCTGTCGCGTCGCACGTAGACCGTGCACGACGCGCAGTCGAGGGCCGGGAGCACGATGAACTCGGAATCGAGGATCGGGGTGAGCGCCGGGTAGAGAGCCGGGATCGCGGACTCGGGGCCGACGAAGTACGGCGGCCCGACGGCATCCACGACGCAGTCGACGTCGTCGAGCGCGCGCTCCAGGTAGCGTCCGACGCGCTCGCGGGTGGCGGGGTCCGTCGCGGTCCCGAGCGACGTGAACATCGGGATGCCGTTGTTCCAGCCGTAGTGCACGTAGAGCTCGGGCGACCACCCCCACACGACCGCGGACGAGCCCGGGGGGCACGCGTCTGCGAGCTCCGGGTCAACGACCCGCGACTCGGGGGAGAGCGCCGCGCCGAGCGTCGACGGCGACGTGGGGACGACGCGTCCGAGCGCCGCGCCGAGGGCGAGGGCGGCGACGGCGAGGACCGCGCCCCCGATCGTCAGGATGCGTCGCCACGTCGGCGACGGGACGAAGCGCGCGCCCGCACGGACGGGGAGGGCGAGCGCGAGGGCGAGGGCCGCGTAGAGCACGATGAGATAGTGGCCGAAGGCCATTCCGCCCGCGAACACCGCCGCAAGGCCGCTGAGCGCGTACACGGCGCGGGCGACGCGGACGCGCGGCGCCGACAGCGACCAAGCGCGCACGAGCGCCGCGAGGGCGAGGTAGAGCAGCGGCTGCCGGAGCAGGAGCAGCACGGTCTGGCCCAGGCGCTGGGGCAGGGGGACTCCGCCCGCGTACCCGGTGAGGAAGTGCACCTGCTGGGCGAGGAGTTCCGGGTCCGTCGTCGGCGAGAGCGCCACCAGGACCGCGAGGAGCGCGAACGGGAGCACTGCGCCGGCCGACCACGTCGCGGCGGCCGCGACGACGCGTCTGGGCGGACCCCCGTCGAGGACCAGGCGGACGACGAGCACGGCGACCCCGAGAGGGAGGACCTGGTATTTCGCCCCCACCGCGAGTCCGACGAGCAGCCCGGCGATCGCGAGCGTCACGGGGATCCCGCGCGGTCCGCGGGCCGGGATGAGCGCCGCGAGGAGCACGAGCAGCACCGGGAGCAGTTCCGTCGCGAGCCCGCCGAAGTCGGTGACGCCGCCGAGGGGGAAGATCAGCGCGAATGCGAGGCCGCCGGTCCCGGCCACGAGTGCCGCACGCAGCGTTCCGAGGCTGCGCCGAGCCAGGACGAAGACGGTGGCGACGATGCCCCCGACCGTCACGGCGGCCAGCAGGTGGGCGAAGGCCAACGTGAGCGGGACTCCCGCGAGGCCCAGCGCCGCGAGCGCGAAGGGCCAGACCGGCCCCGTGGTCCCCATCGTCCAATCCGAGAACGGAAGCGGAGAGCGCATCACCGCTCGAGCCTGCGCGAGGAGCTCGGCCTCGTCGGGGTTGACACGTTCCCAATCGCCGATCGTGTACCCGCGGACGAGGACGACGACGGCGATGATGCCGAACACGATCGCCGCATCGCGCAGGGGCGGACCCACCCGGCCGACGAGGCCCCGACCCTGCACGAGCAGCACGCTCACCGCCGCACGTAGACGGCGCACTCCTCGCAGTCGAGAACGCCGGCGACCTCGCGGTAGTCGTCCTCGATCGCCCCGTCGAGGCTCGGGAAGTAGTGGAGCAGGCTGAGGTACGCGCCGGCGCCGAAGAACGGCACCCCGACAGCGTCGATCACGCAGTCCGACCGGTCGACGGCGGCGGCGAGGATCGGTTCCGCGGCGAGGGTGTTCCGGCCGTTCGCGACCGTGCCGAGGGGGTTGAGATAGGGGACGGCGTTCGTCCATCCGTAGTGGACGTAGAGCTCCGGGGCCCAGCCCCAGACCAGGACCTCGGATCCGGGCGGGCACAGCGACTCAAGGTCGGGATCACGCACGACCGAGTCGGCTGACAGGGCGGCGGCGACGGCCGAGGGCGGGGTGAGGAGGATCCGCGGCCCGACCGCGCTCATCACGACCAGGACGACGGACATCACCGCGGCGCCCGCGAGCAGGACGCGCCGGCCGACGGCCGCGACAGCCGCATCGGCCGCATCGCGCACCGGCGGCGCCACGGCGAGGCCGGTCGCGACCACTGCGAAGATCGCGTAGTGGGCGTAGCCCATGCCGCCCGCGAGGACCGCGAGGAAGCCTCCGACGAGGTAGGCGCCGCGCACGACGGCGACGCGGCGGGTCGACCGGAACGCGAGCCAGACCGCCGCGACGAGACCCGGCAACAACCAGGGCTGACCGGCGAACAGGGTCACCGTGTTCGTGAGCTTGCCGCCGGCGTCGGTGGCGATGGCGTAGCTTCCGACGAATCGGATGTTCTGCTCGAGCAGAGCCGGATCGAATGCCGGGGTCAGGAGCAGCGCGCCGAGGATGGCGAGCGGAAGCACGGCGCCGATCGCGGTGAAGAGCACTGGTCGACCCAGGTGCCGGATCGGGCGACCGAGATCGAGCAAGCGGGCGACGCCGAGCGCGAGGACCAGCGGTGCGACCTGGTACTTCGACCCGACGGCGAGAGTGCCGAACAGCCCGACGAGTAGGAACCACGCGGGATGGGCGGCGAGGAGCCGGGTCGGGACGACGGCCGCCAGGAGCAGGAAGAGGCACGGCACGAACTCCGTGCTGAAGGCGCCGAAATCGCTCGTTCCGCCGAGCGGGAACGCGAGGGCGAGCGGAAGCCAGGTGACCACGGCCAGCGCCGCAGCGAGAAGCGTTCCGTGGGACCGGCGGGTGATCACGAACAGCAGGTACCCGATGAGGCCGCAGATCACGCCGGCGAGGAGATGCACGAAGGCGAGGGTGAGCGGAAGCCCGATCCCGCCGAGAGCGGCCAGGAACAGGACGAGGAAGGGGCCGACGGTGCCGAGGGTCCAGGTGCTCCAGGGCACGGGAGAGACCATGGCCGCCCGGGCCTGCGCGACGATCTCCGCCTCGTCGGGATTCACCCAGTCCCACGAGCCGATCGCGACGCCGCGCGCGGCGACGGCGACCGCGACGAAGAGGAGGAGCGCGACGATGTGCACGACGATCCCCTGCACCGTGAACCGCATCAGTTCCTCTCGCCCCGGATACGCGTGATGCGGGTGCTGGATATTTTAGACCGGGCCGCGACGACGGTCCCCATGGCGAGCGCGAGGGCGATCCCCGCCACGGCGAGGGGCGCGACGTGGTCGGCGCGGGGGAACGGCGCGTAGACGACCAAGGTCATCACGAGTTGCGCGGCGACGAGCACCCACGCGAGCACCGGGCGTCTGTCGTGCAACCAGATCGCCGGGACGACGGTCAGGATGAGCAGCCAGACGTGCGACCCCTGGTGCACCACCGTCGTGCCGGGAATGAACATGAGCAGGCACCAGAAGGCCACGCAGGCGAGCGACGCGACGATCAGCAGAAGGGTCCGCGCGTCTCCGCGGCCGAGCCGGCGTCGCCGGACCACCGTGACCCCGATCGCGACGACCACGATGGCCAGCGCCGGCAGCGCGAGGCCGAGAGCACCGGACATCGTGAAGAACTCGGCGGTGCGGCGCCGCGAGATGTCGTCGAAGCACCAGCAGCCGATCGTCGACAGGGGGTCGCCGGCGAACGCGACCTGGATGTTGACCCACCGTCCGGCGAGCCACTCGCCCAGGGTCAGGTTCGAAAACGAGTCGATCAGGGCTTCGGCGAACGATCGGCCGTCGGGGTCGATCACGCCGGCCAGGTGCCATTTCACGAGGCGGTCACCAGGGGGGTCGGCGAATCGCTGATAGAGCAGCCAGGGCAGGTACACCACGAGTCCAGCCGACGCCGCCGCGGCCATGCCGCCGAGGACGACTGCCGCCCGCTGCCGCCGGAAGGCGAGGACCCCCAGGATGATGAGGAGCGGTGCCGTGAAGGCAGCCGCGCCGTGAGCGAGCAGGGCGAGGGCGAAGAGCACCCCCGCCGCCGCGAACGCGGTGCGGAGGGACCGCGGGTGCCGGCGCGCGTCGAGCAGCAGCGCAGCGCTAGCGAGGACGAACGCGGCCGACATCAGCTTCGGCCAGGTGTAGAGGGTGTTGAAGATGCTGCTGCCCATGACCGCCCCGAGGGCGATCGCCACGGTGGTGGCGGGTCGCGTCACCCCGAGCCCGCGCAGGAAGGCCGCCATCGCCGGGATCCAGAGCGCCTGCGCGACGATGCTCGCGCCGAACGCAAAGCCCTCGGAATGTCCGAGCAGCCCGGTCAGGCCACGGATGATGAGGATGAAGCCGGCCTGCAGAGGCGGGCGATCGCTGCCGTTCCACCCGGCGATCAGATCGTGGGTGCCCGCACCCGACGCCATCCGCTCGGCCAGCAGGTAGGGGATCGAGTTGTCCGGGGGGTAGGACCCGTCGGTGAAGCGCACGGCGGCCAGATAGAAGGTGCCGAAAGCCGACGAGCCGAGGTACGCGATCGAGACGACGAGGATGACGCTCGCGCTCGCGAGCGCCAGGAGCGGAACGGCGGGGCGGATGAGCCGCCAGAGCCGCGCTCGCACGAGAACCACGACCGAGCCCGTCACGAGCACCACCGAGACGACGATGCCCGCGACCGGATGAACCCAGAAGCCGATGAAGCACAGCAGTGCGGCGAGCCCGAACGCCCCGAGCCCGTAGGCCGGGGCCAGGTGCGGACGCGCGACCCACCTGGGCCGCGCCAGCACCGCCCCCGCACCGCCCAGAAGCGTCGCGACGAACCCGGCGAAGGCGACCGAGATCAACGCGGACAGCATGGGTCGAGCCTAGCCAGAGCGCGTCGCCCGCCCGCGCCCGCGCGAGGTCGTGCGGCCCGTACACTTGACGGGCGACGGCCGGGTGCCGGACGCCTGACCGCTCTTCTCAATCCAGTAGGGACTACTCGATGTCGGCTGACTTCTCCCACGACGTCGTCGTGATCGGGGGTGGCGGCCACGTCGGCCTCCCCCTCGCGATCGCGCTCGCAGACCGCGGCTCGAAGGTCGCGATCTACGACCTCTCCCAGCGCGCCGTCGACACGATCAACGCCGGCATCGTGCCGTTCATCGAGCCCGGTGCCGAGCCGGTGCTGAAGAAGGCGCTCGCCGCCGGGCAGCTCACCGCGACGACCGAGGCCTCCGTGGTCGGCACCGCCCGCAACGTCGTCGTCGTCATCGGCACGCCGGTCGACGAGCACCTCAACCCCGACCCGAACGCCATCCCGTCGGCGCTCGCCGACTGCAGCCGGTACTTCCGCGACGGTCAGCTGCTGGTGCTCCGCAGCACCGTCTACCCCGGTGTCACCGCGCTGGTCGAGAAGATGATCGCGGGTCTGGGCGTCGACATCCCGGTCGCCTTCTGCCCCGAGCGTATCGCCGAGCACAAGGCGATGGAGGAGCTGTACTCGCTCCCGCAGATCGTCTCGAGCCGTACCGCCGAGGGCCGCGAGCGCGCGACGGCGCTCTTCCGCACGCTGACCGACACGATCGTCGACCTCGAGCCGGAGGAGGCGGAACTCGCGAAGCTCTTCACCAACACCTGGCGCTACATCAAGTTCGCCGCGGCGAACCAGTTCTACATGATGGCCAACGACCGCGGGCTCGACTTCGAGAGGATCCGCAAGGGGCTCACCCAGGACTACCCGCGCGCCAAGGACCTGCCCGGTCCGGGCTTCGCCGCCGGCCCCTGTCTGTTCAAGGACACGATGCAGTTGGCGGCCTTCAGCGACAACAAGTTCGCCCTGGGCCATTCCGCGATGCTCGTCAACGAGGGTCTGCCTCTGTACCTGGTCAGCCAGCTGGAGAAGAAGCACGACCTCGCCAACCTCACGGTCGGCATCCTCGGGATGTCGTTCAAGGCCGGGTCGGACGACATCCGGTCGAGCCTCTCCTACAAGCTGCGCCGCGTGCTCAAGTTCAAGGCGAAGGCCGTGCTGAGCACCGACCCGTACGTCACGGAGGAGACCGACGACACGCTGCTGCCGCTCGAGGCGGTGCTCGAGAAGGCCGACCTGCTGATCGTCGCGACGCCGCATGACGAGTACAAGGGCCTCGTGACCGACAAGCCGGTCGCCGACGTCTGGAACTCACTCGGCCAGGGAGTCCTCGTCTAGTGACGCCGCGCGCCTCGATCGTCATCCCGGCGTACAACGAGGGTGACGGCATCGTCCCCGGCCTCGACCGCATCTTCGAGGCGATCACCGTCGACGCGGAGGTGCTCGTGGTCGTCGACACTCCGGAGGACACGACGATCCCGGTCGTCACGGCGTACGCGCGGAACGAGCCCCGGCTGCGGCACCTCGTCAACGACTACGGCCGGGGTCCGGCGCAGGCGATCCGCTACGGCATCGACCACTCGAGCGCCGAGACCGTCGTCATCACGATGTCCGACGGCTGCGACGACCCGCGGCAGATCGACGACCTCGTGAAGCTCGTCGAACGCGGTGTCGTCGTCGCGGCCGCCTCGCGCTACATGCCCGGCGGCCAGCAGGTCGGCGGGCCGCGGTTCAAGAGCTTCCTCTCGCGCACGGCCGGCAAGTCGCTGCAGTGGTTCACCAACGCCGGCACGCGCGACGCGACCAACTCGTTCAAGGCCTACAACCGCGAGTTCGTGCGCGACGTCGGCATCGACAGCCGGGACGGCTTCGAGATCGGGCTCGAACTGACGGCGAAGGCCCGGCGGATGCGGCTGCCGGTCGCCGAGATCCCGACGATCTGGCTGGACCGCACCTTCGGTCAGTCGAACTTCAAGCTCTCGGCGTGGATTCCCAAGTATCTGCGCTGGTATAGATTCGCTTTCGGCCGTCGGCTGACGCTCGAAGAGCTCCGGGCCCGATCCGCGCGCTAGCGCGATCCCCTCGAACCCCCTCCAGGAAAGTGGACATCCCATGAAGAAGGTCGTCGTCACCGGTTCCGCCGGATTCATCGGCGGATACATCGTCGAAGAGGCCCTGCGCCAGGGGTACAAGGTCGTCGGTGTCGACAACTACTCGAAGTACGGGCCGGTCAAGAAGTCGTACGACGACGACCCGAACTACGAGCTGATCGTCGGCGACGTGCAGGACCTCAAGCTGATGACGGACGTCCTCGCCGACGCCGACCACTTCATCGCCGGTGCGGCACTGATCGGCGGCATCTCCTACTTCCACACCTACGCGTACGACCTGCTCGCGCAGAACGAGCGCATCATCGCCTCGTCGACGGATGCGGCGATCGCCGCCATGAAGAACGGCGGACCGCTCGAGAAGGTCACCTACATGTCGTCGTCGATGGTGTTCGAGTCGACCGACCGCTGGCCGAGCAAGGAGGGCGACGAGCGCCTCGTGCCCCCGCCGCTGTCGAGCTACGGCTTCCAGAAGCTCGCCGTCGAGTACTTCGCCCGCGCCGCGTGGGACCAGTACCAGGTGCCGTACACGATCCTGCGCCCGTTCAACTGCGTCGGCATCGGCGAGAGCCGCGCCCTGGGCGACGTCGAGATCGACTCGGGGAACGTGAAGCTCGCGATGAGCCACGTGGTCCCCGACCTCGTGCAGAAGGTGCTGAAGGGCCAGGACCCGCTGCACATCCTCGGCGCCGGCGACCAGGTGCGTCACTACACCTACGGCGGCGACCTCGCCCGCGGCATCGTGCTGAGCCTGGACCACCCGGCGGCGCTCAACAACGACTTCAACATCTCCACGGCCGAGGGCCACACCGTGCTCGAGCTCGCCGAGGTCATCTGGCGCAAGATCAAGGGCCCCGACGTGCCGTTCAACTACGTGAGCGACGAGGGCTTCGAGCACGACGTGCAGAAGCGCGTACCGGATGTGTCGAAGGCCCGCGACGTGCTCGGTTTCGAGGCGACCACCAAGCTCGAGGACATGCTCGACGAGGTCATCCCGTGGATCGAGAACGCTGTTGCCGACGGCACCATCTAGGTTCCGCGCGCTCCTCGCGCAGCCCGCGACGTGGCACTACGCCTCCCTCGCGGTCGCCGGGATCGTCATTCTCGTCCTGCAGACGGGGCAATGGTTCTTCTTCGACGAGTGGGCGTTCCTCGAGCCCCACGGCGCGGGGCTGTTCGACGCGCACGTCGGACACTGGAGTACGTCGCCGACGCTGATCTACGACGCCCTCGTCGCCGTCTTCGGCCTGCACAGCTATTTCCCGTTCGCCGTCCTGGTGACCGCGCTGCACCTGCTGGCGGGTCATCTCATCTGGCGCATCACGGTCGCGGCAGGTGCTGACGGCTGGATCGCCGCGGCCGGAGCCGGCGTGTTCCTCGTCCTCGGCTCGGGGGCGGAGAACATCCTCTGGGCGTTCCAGATCGGGTTCGTCGGCGCGGTCGTCCTCGGTCTCTGGGCTTTCCTCCTGGCCCTCCGCCCGGTGACCGGGATCGGGCGGTTCGTCGCGATCCTGGCGATCGCGCTCTTCTCGCTCACCTGGTCGGGCACCGCGATCCCGTTGGTCGTCGCCACCGCGGTGCTCCTGCTCGCGCGGTCGGGATGGGTCCGGGCGGTGATCTTCGCAGTCGTCACCGGCGGTGTCTACCTCGTCTGGTGGTACCTGTACGCCAGCTCCACCGGCCCCGACACCGGCGGGTTCGGTCTGCACAAGATCTTCGTCGCGATCCCCCAGTTCCTCGGGGTGATGCTCATCCTCGGCTTCGGGGACGTGTTCCCGGTCCCCGGGCTCGGCTTTCTCCTCCTGATCGCCGTCGCCGTGTGGCTCGTCGTGCTGCTCGTGCGGCGGCGCCGCATCCCCGAGGCGCTCCCGGCGGTCGTGCTCCTCGGGGCCGCAGCGCTGTTCGCGTTCATGAGCGCCTACAGCCGGGCGGCCCTGTCGGTCGGCTCCGGGCGGGCGTCGCGCTACGTCTACCTGCTCGTGCTCCTGCTGTTGCCGATCCTCGCGGTCGCCCTCACCCGACTCGTCCGCCGGTGGCGCCGCGGTCCGGCGATCGCGGCGGTGCTGCTGCTGGTGCTCGCCGGCTACCAGGGCTTCGTGCTCGTCCGCGCGGCCGACCAGCAAGCGGCGATCGAGCAGGGATCGGAGCGCCTGCTGTCGGCCGCGCTCGAGCTCTACCTCGCCGACGAGCCCGGGATCGACACCACTCGCGGTCCCGACCCCCGCTGGGCGCCCGACATCACGATGGACGATCTCATCGAGTTGTACGAGGACGGTCTCATCACTCTCGTGCCCGTCACCGAGGCCGACCTCGCGCAGGCCAGGGTCAACCTGATCCCCTAGCCCCCCGCTCCGTCAGGCGGGCTGGACGAGGTCGCGGACCGCGTCCAGGCGTCCCTGGCTCGACAGCCGACTGTATCGGCCCCGCACCAGCTCGCCCAGCACGGCGGGGAGCCGCGTGACCCGCGCGCGCGGGTAGGCCGCCCGCGCGCGTTCGAACGCGGCTTTGCTGCGGCTCAGGCGCCGATATTCCTCGGGGACCGCGAGCGTGGCGAGCCGGTTCTCGAGAGCCGCCGCCCGGTCGGCGAGACGTGTGTAGCGATCGCCGCGCGGTGCGAGCATCCGCCGGATGAGCTGCCGGGTGCCCAGCAGCGTGACGCCGATCTCGTTGGACCCGTGCTGACGGTAGTCGATCGTGTCCGTGTCGAGGAACCGTGCGCCGCGCAACGCCGCAGCGACGATCGTCAGCCATTCGTCGTGGACCCACGAGGCGGGGAATGGCAGCGCGGCCTCGAGCAGCGCGGCGCGGATTGTCGTCGTCGCACCGGTCGCGAGGTTGCGGCGCAGATGGGCGCGAAAGGCACCCGTCGACGAGATCAGGGCCCGTTCCGCGGGCGTCGCGCGCAAGGCCTCGAGGAGGCCCGCACCGAGCGGCTCGCCGTCGGGACCGACGAGGCGCGCGTCGGTGTGCACGAGCAGTGCGGCCGGGTCCGCCTCGAGCCGCGCGACGGAGGACCGGACGCGATCAGGGTGCCAGACGTCGTCCTGGTCGCTCAGGACGATGAACTCATGATGCGCCGCGCGAAGGGCGCGCTCGAAATTCGCCGTGACTCCGAGCCGCCTCGCCCCCGGAAGGATGCGCAGTTCGATGTCGCTCGTGCGCGCCCAGGCCCGCGCGACATCGACGGTGCCGTCGGTCGAGCCGTCGTCGGCGAGGACGATCTCGAGAGGCTGGACGCTCTGCGCGGCGATCGACTCGAGCTGGGTGCGGAGGAACCGCGCTCCGTTGTATGTGCAGAGCGCCACCGAGATCCCGCCCGCTGTCACGGCGGAAAGTCTAGGCGTCGGCGGCCCCGGAGCGCCTCGCGCATCCGAGGTAGGGTGTGACGGGCGGTGAGGGTCGCTGCCGTGACTTCGATGGGATTTACGCATGAAGGCCGTGCTCCTTGCGGGCGGTCTCGGGACGCGCATGCGCGAAGAGACCGAGTTCCGACCCAAGCCGATGGTCGAGGTCGGGGGCCGCCCCGTCCTCTGGCACATCATGAAGATCCTCGGCCAGTCGGGGATCCAGGACTTCGTCGTGTGCACCGGCTACAAGAGCGAGTACATCAAGAGCTACTTCTCGAACTACGGCGCGTCGAACCTCGACTTCACGATCACCCTCGGCGACACGTCGAGCATCCAGTACCACGGGTCCCACGACGAGTTCGACTGGCGCGTCACCGTCGCCGACACCGGTCTGCCGACGATGACCGGCGGGCGCATCAAGCGCATCCAGCGCTACGTCGGAGACGAGGCATTCCTCTGCACCTACGGTGACGGCATCGCGGATGTCGACATCAATGCACTCATCGAGTTCCACAAGTCGCACGGCAAGATCGCCACGATGACGACGACGCAGCCGTTCAGCCGGTTCGGCGTGATCGACATCGACGACGATGGCGCGGTCGGAAAGTTCCGTGAGAAGCCGCAGACCGAGGACTGGATCAACATCGGCTACTTCATCTTCGAGCCTGCGATCTTCGACTACCTCGACGGCGACGCCACAGTGCTCGAGGAGGAGCCGCTTCACCGCCTCGCCGAAGAGGGCCAGATCGCCGCGTTCCGACACAACGGCTTCTGGCAGCCGATGGACACGTTCCGGGAGTCCCAGATGCTCAACGACCTGTGGGCGTCCGGGAACGCCCCGTGGAAGACCTGGGCATGAGCGCGGCCCCTGCGAACGGCGCCCGCGCCGCGAAGAAGCCGCGCAAGAAGATCGCGCTCGTCATCCCGGCGTACAACGAGAGCGAGTGCGTCGACGAACTCGCCGAGCGGCTCGCCGCGATGTTCGACTCGGAGAAGGCCTACGACTTCGAGGCGATCATCATCGAGAACGGCTCGACCGACGACACCCTCGAGAAGCTCCTCGCGATCAACGCGCGGGATCCGCGCTTCAAGATCCTCCAGCTCGCCCGCAACTTCCGGATGGACGGCGGCATCACGGCGGGGCTGAGCGTCGTCGACGCCGACGCGTGCGTGTTGATGACCGCCGACCTGCAGGACCCGCCGGAGTTCATCCCCGAGTTCATCCGCAAGTGGGAGGAGGGCTACGAGAACGTCTACGGCGTCGTCACCGCGCGTCGCGGGACCGGCCCCATCCGCACGATGAACTCGAAGCTGTTCTACTGGCTCGCCGGCAAGCTCACGGACGATCGCATCACCAAGAACGCGAGCGACTTCCGCCTGCTCGACCGCAAGGTCTACGAGACGGTCCGTGGGATGGAGGAGCGCAACCGCTTCGTCCGCGGGCTCGTCTCCTGGGTCGGCTTTAAGTCCATCGGCCTGCCGATGGAGCGGCCGCCGCGCTTCGCCGGCGTGTCCAAGGCCCACAGCCTGAAGGTCATCGACCTGGCGTTCAAGGGCATCTTCGCCCACTCGAACGTCCCCCTGAGACTCATCACGATCACCGGGTTCCTGGTCAGCGCGATCGCCGTGATCGCTCTCGTCGTCCTCGCGATCCGCTTCTTCGCGTTCGGCGTCCCGTTCGACGGGTTCGGCACCCTGATCGGGGTCATGCTGATCGGATTCGGCATCCTCACCCTCCTGCTCGGGGTCATCGGGGAGTACCTCGGCCTCATCTACGAAGAGGTGAAGCACAGGCCGAACTTCGTCGTCTCGAGGAAGATCGGCTGGTGATCCGCGCACTCGTCTTCGGCGGACGAGGGGCCCTCGGCTCCGCGATCGTGACGGAACTCGCGGGAGACGGCTGGGATGTCGTCGTCGCGTCGCGGTCCGACCGCGAGGCCGATCTCCTGCTCGACGGCGACTGGGCGGCGCGCCTTGCCGCCGGCGGCCCGGTAGGCGCCGTGGTCTGGGCGCAGGGGATCAACCTGAAGGGCAGCGCGCCGGACGTCCCGGCTGACGACATGATGCGCGCGTTCGAGGCCAACGTCGTGTTCATCACCGAGACGCTGTCGCGACTCGTCGCCGCCGAGGCGATCGACTCCCCGGCGCGCGGCGTCGTCGTGAGCTCGATCTGGCAGATCGCGGCACGCTCGGACCGACTCGCGTACGTGACGAGCAAGGCGGCACTCGGCGGCCTCGTCCCGGCGCTCGCGGCCGACCTCGCCGGCCGGGGGTTCGCCGTCAACGGCGTCCTGCCCGGCGTGATCGACACCCCGATGACCCGGTCGGCGCTCACCGCCGAGCAGGTCGAGCGGGTGGAGGGCGAGTCGCTGGGCGGTCACCTCGCCACGCCCGGCGATGTCGGCCGCGCGGTGGCCTGGCTGGCGCACCCGCGCGCCGCGGGCATCAACGCGCAGTGGATCGCCGTCGACAACGGATGGGCGTCGGTGCGACGTGTCTGACCTGACGATCTCCAGCTCGACGGGGAGCTACGACATCGACATCGCTGTCGGACTCGCCGAGCGCGTGACCGAGGCGACCGTCGTGCTCGTCGACCCGGTCGTGCGGGCCGTGCTCCCCGCCGGTCTCGAGCGCGTCATCGAACTCGAGGCCTCGGAGGACGCGAAGACCCTCGCGGGCACCGAGCGCGTGCTCGTGGACCTCCACCGCCTCGGCGTGCGGCGCGGTGACGTCGTCGCGGCCGTCGGCGGCGGTGTCGTGCAGGATGTCGCCACCCTCGCCTCCTCGCTCTACATGCGCGGGCTGCCGTGGGAGTACTACCCGACGACCCTCATGTCGATGGCCGATTCCTGCATCGGCGGCAAGAGCTCTATCAACGCCGGCGGCATCAAGAACCTCGTGGGCAACTTCTACCCGCCCCGGCGGATCGCGATCGATCCGCGGTTCGTCCCGGGCCTCCCGGCCAAGGCGATCGCGGCCGGGATGGCCGAAGCCGTCAAGATCTGCTTCGCGCGCGGCCGGGGGTCCTTCGAGAGCTACCTCGGCCTCGACGGCACGCGCCGGCCGGGGGCCAACGACGCGACGGCGGAGCTGCTCCGGCACGTGCTGTCCGCGAAGAAGTGGTTCGTCGAGATCGACGAGTTCGACCGCAAGGAGCGTCAGTTGCTCAACTTCGGCCACTCCTTCGGCCACGCCTGGGAAGCGGCCTGCGGATTCGCGATCCCGCACGGCGTCGGGGTCGCGATCGGGATGATGGCCGCTCTCCGCCACCCCGCGGCGACGAGGACGGAGACGTCGAGCCTGCTCGACGACTACTGCATCGACATCCTCTCGACGGTGCAGGCCGAGCTGCGCGCCGCCGCGCAGGCGACGGACTGGAAGGTCTTCGCCGGGGCGCTGCGCAGCGACAAGAAGAACTCCGCCTCGGCGCTGCGGCTCATCCTGCCCGCCGACGACGGCGTCGAGATGCGGGAACTCGCGCTCGACGACATCCAGATCGGCATCGCCGCTTCGGCGTTGCGCGACGCCCTCGAGGAGGCAACCGCGTGAAGTACTCGGATCAGTTCGCCGATTGGCTCGTCGCGGAGGGCTACACCCACTGCTTCTTCGTCGCCGGCGGCAACATCATGCACCTGCTCGACTCGGTGCGCACGCGCATGGTCTGCGTGCCCTACGTGCACGAGGTGGCGGCGACGATCGCCGCCGAGTACTTCACCGCCACGCGCGATCCGGGAGCCGGCAAGGCCTTCGTCATGGTGACGGCCGGTCCCGGACTGACCAATGCGCTCACCGGTATCGCGTCGGCCTGGGGAGAGAGTCGCGAGCTGCTCGTCGTCGGCGGCCAGGTCAAGCGTTCCGACCTCAGTCGAGGCGAGGTCCGGCAGCGCGGCATCCAGGAGCTCGACGGCGCGGCGCTCGCCGAGCCGGTGTGCAAGCAGGTGCTGCGCGTGGAAGTCCCGGCGTCCCGCGCCGAGGTCGTCGCCGCGATCCGCAACGGGGCGAGCGGCCGGCCGGGTCCGGTGTTCATCGAGATGTGCCTCGACGCGCAGGCGGCTGCGCCCGTGGCCGATGCGCCCGCCCCGGCGTCCCCCGCCGAGGGGCTCGAGCGCATCGCCGCCGCCGACGTCGAACGCGTCGCCGCTCTCCTCGCGGGCTCGGAGCGCCCGGTGCTGCTGCTCGGGGCCGGGGTGTCGCGGCAGGGCGCGCGGGAGCTCGAATCGGCGCTCGTCGCCCTCGGCGTCCCGGTCATGCTCACCTGGAACGGAGCCGACCGGCTCCCGGAGGAGTCGCCGGTCTACGCCGGCCGCCCGAACACCTGGGGGCAGCGTTCGGCCAACGTGCTCCTGCAGCAGTCCGACCTGCTGCTCGCGCTGGGCACGCGGCTCGGCCTGCAGCAGTCCGGGTTCGCCTGGGACGAGTTCGCGCCGCTCGCGACCGTCGTCCAGGTCGACATCGACCAGGCGGAGCTCGACAAGGGTCACCCGCACGTCGAGGTGCCGCTCCGGGGCGACGCGACGTCGTTCCTCGCCGACCTCCTCGACCGGGCCGCACCGCGCGCGGAGTGGGCGGAGTGGCAGGACCACGTCGCCACGGTGCGCGACCTGCTCCCGCTCAATGAAGCGGCGAACGAGACGGCGCCGGGCTTCGCGAAGCCGTACGAGCTGATCATGGGTCTCGGCGACGTGGCCGGGCCGGACGACGTGATCATCCCGTGCAGCAGTGGTGGCGCCTTCACCGTCACGATGCAGTCCCTGCGCCTGCGCGCCGAGCAGAAGATCCTGACCAACAAGGCCGTCGCGAGCATGGGCTACGGGCTCTCCGGCGCGATCGGCGCCTCGCTCGCCAACCCCGGGCGCCGCACGTTCCTGATCGAGGGCGACGGCGGCTTCTCGCAGAACCTGCAGGAGCTCGGGACCGTCGCCGTCAACAAGCTCCCTCTCAAGATCCTGCTGTTCGCGAACAACGGGTACGCCTCGATCCGCATGACGCAGCGCAACTATTTCGCGGGCGCCTGGATCGGCTGCGACGAGTCGACCGGTCTCGGCATGCCCGACTGGGAGTTGCTCGCGCGTTCCTACGGCATCCCATACGCTCGGATGGTCGGCGATGATGGTTTCGCCGACCCTGCGGTAGCGGAGCTCCTCGCTTCGGATGGACCGGCGCTCATCGAAGTGCCGATCGATCCGGAACAGACCTACTACCCCAAGATCATGTCCGCCGTGCAGCCCGACGGTTCGATGAAGTCGAATCCCCTCCATCTCATGCACCCCGAGCTGGAGCCGGACGTCGCGGCGGTCGCCCTGAAATACCTGACGAAAGTAGAAGCGAAGTGAACAAGACCGAACGCCAGATGGCGGAGATCCTCCGACTCGGCAAGGACAAGCACGGTGTCGTGAGCGTCAAGGCCGAGTTCGAGGCCGAGGGCACCCGCGTCGACGAACTCCTGCGGCTCGTCGACATCGCCCGCTCGGCCGGGCTCCCGCTCACGGTGAAGGTCGGCGGCTGCGAGGCCGTGCGCGACCTCCTCGAGGCGAAGCAGATCGGCGTGCGCTACGTCGTCGCGCCGATGGTCGAGACCCCCTATGCGCTGTCGAAGTACGTCGCCGCGAAGAACATGGTCTACGACGAGGACGAGGAGCAGGACACCGACTTCCTGTTCAACCTCGAGACCATCACCGGCTATGAGAACCTCGACGAGATGGTCGCGCTCGCGTCGAAGGATCGCGGCGTGCACGGCCTCGTCTTCGGCCGGGTCGATTTCGCCGGGTCGCTCGGGCAGTCGCGGGACACGATCAACACCCCCGAGATCACCAAGTACGTGACGACGGCCGCGGCGAAGTCGAAGGAGGCCGGGCTCGACTTCGTCATGGGCGGGGCGGTCTCGAGCGACACGCTGGATGTCATCCGCGAGGTCGCGGCCGTGCATCTCACGCGCTTCGAGACGCGCAAGATCGTCTTCGGCGGCACCGCGAGCACGATCGACACGATCGACGAGGGCCTGGTCAACGCCGTGCACTTCGAGCTGCTCTGGCTCACCAACAAGCGCGACTACTACGGCCGGATCACCCAGGAGGACGCCAAGCGCATCGAGATGCTCGAGTCGCGCTGGCACCTGCTCAACAAGGACTGATCAGCCTGACCGCCCGAGCACGCCTCGGGCGGTCAGCTCGATCTGCGCCTCGAGGGGCAGCGGGGCGAGACCCCAGTGCAGGGTGCGCTCGCGCCAGTCCCGGTCGTCGGAGTGGTAGTCGTCGGGCGGTGCGCCGGGATCGAATTCGTCGCGCGTGATCGTCGCCGCCGGGTTGACGGTCGCCACGACGCGGCGGGCGAGCTCCGCCATCTCGACGAGTTCCCCGCCGCTGTCGACGGTCGCCGCCCCGCGACCTCCCTCGGCGATCGCGATCGCCAGCAGCTCCTCGGCGAGGGCGTAGCGCCGGAAGACGGGCCGCCGGGCGGCGATGTGGACAGCGCCGGAGGCCGCGGCCCGGATCATCGAGCCGAGCGCGTAGTTCTCCGGCTTCTGGACGTGCGCCCCCGAGATGCTCCAGGCGCGCGCGACCACGGGGACCGCGGCGCTCCCCGCGACGGCCTCGACGAGCAGGCGCTCCGCCTCGCGTTTGAGGTATCCGTAAGGGTTCTCCTCGAGGGCTCCGTCGAGGGCGTCGCCCGGGTGGACGGCCGCACCGCTGGAGATGGTGACGACGAGCCGCACGTCGTCGAGGGTCGCCGCGACCAGCAGGCGTTCGGTCAAGGCGCGATTGGCGGCGACGTAGTCGTCGAACGGGATGTCGGACGTGCGATCCCGGGTGAGGAAGGCGCAGTCGAGCACGACGGTGGGGGCGAAGCCCGCGACCGCGCCCTCGTCCCACTCGCGCACGGCGACCTCCCGGTCCCCGGCCCGGATCGTGCGCGCGCTGCTCGCCAGAGCGAGGACCGGAGTCCCCAGCGGCGCCAGCAGGTCGAGGGCGGTGCGGCCGAGCCATCCCGACGCGCCGGTGATGAGCACCCGGTCGGTCGGCGCGAGCGAGCGGGCGACCAGCTCCCGCGCACCGGCGCTGACGAGCCCGGTCACGTCGCGTCGCCCGACGGCTCGAACGCGGAGGGCAGGGGGCGGGTCGACAGGGCGGAGCGCCAGCTCAACTCCGTCGAGGCCTTGACGCAGCAGATCACCAGGAGCAGCCAGCCGAACTCGGTGAGGATCGAGCTCTCCGCGACCGACACCGTGATGAGCGCGACGAGCACGAGAGCGGGCCAGGTGTGCACGACGCTGCGGCGGCGCCCGGCGAGGAGCCACGACCGCGCGAACGCCAGCCCGACGACAGCGAGGAAGAGGAAGATCCCGACGACGCCGACCTGCAGCCAGAGGTCCACGACGGCGTTGAGCGCCGAGTCGTGCGGTCGTCCACCCGTGGGCGTGAGGACGGCGTAGGGCGGCACTGCGGCGTTCCAGATCCCGGTCCAGCCCCAGCCCTCGAGCCAGTGCACCGGCACGAATTCCAGGACGTCCTGCCAGAGCCCGAGCCGGAACTGGAGTTCGCCGGTGGCGTTGAAGAGGGCGATGATCGGTGCGCGGAACACCCAGGCCAGAACGGCCAGGGTCGCGAGCAGCGCGAGCACGGCGTACTGGGCGAGCTGGCGGCGGTCCTCGCGCAGCCGGCGGATGGCGTACAGCACGGCGCCGGCCACCAGCAGCACGACGGCGACCATCGCGACGACGGGCGAGCGCGTGAACACGAGGGTCGCGGCGGCGAGCAGAAGTGACGGGATGGCGACGTACCGGGTGATCGAGCGCGTGCGCCACTCGATCGCGAACGTCGCGATCGCGATCGCGGCGAGCAGCCCGAGCTGGTTGCGGTCCGCGACGAGACCCGAGATCGGCCCCCCGGCGGCGAGCGTGCCCCGGATGTTGAGGGCCGGCAACGGGGAGTCGAAGATGATCCCGGAGAGCACTTCGAGGACGAGCGACGCGACCAGGAGGGCGCGGAAGACGTCGCCGAAGCTGCGGATGATCTGGATGGTGTCCCGGGACAGGCCGATGAAGACGCCGACGAAGGTCACGAGCAGCAGGTAGCCGAACGAGGCGACGGTGACGCGCTGGTAGCTGCTCCAGAAGACCGACAACCCGAGCCAGGCGAGATAGGCGACGAGGGAGATCGGGAGGATCGCCCAGTGCCAGTCGAGTTCGTCGCGGCGGGCGAGGAGCGAGGCGAGGAGCAGCAGGACCAGCAGCACGAGGGCGGCGACATAGCCGGGCCAGCCGATGACCTGTTGGACCGTGAAGGCGATCGCGACCAGTCCGGCGCCGGCGGTGGTCAGCGCGGCCGTCGCGCGGGGAGAGCGCAGGAACTCGGCCGCGAGCGCGATCACCGCCGCTCCCAGCGATTGGTCGCGGTGCGGATGCTCACGAGCACCAGCAGGGCCCAGCCGATCTCGATCAGGAGCCGGCTCTCGGCGAGCCCCTGCACGAGGATCGCGACGAGCAGCGCGAGCGGCACGAGGGCGGCGTCGCGAGGCCCGTCGAGAGCGAAGGACCAGGAGCGCACGACGGTCGACAGCACGAAGAGGCCGACGACGACGAGGCCGAGGATGCCGAGCTGCAGGTAGACGTCGAGCCAGGCGTTGTGCGCCTGGAAGTAGGTGACGCCGCGGATGACGACGAGGTCGTCGAACGGCTCGACCCACGGCGCCCAGTAGCTGACCCAGCCCCAGCCGGCGAC
>CAZPJC010000007.1:44298-45994 GCA_964586645.1 uncultured Schumannella sp. | reverse complement strand
GGGATCGTGCCGGTCTGCGCGGCGTGGGTCTCGGCGAAGGCGCGCTCCAGGCGGTCCTGGAAGTCCTTGTGGGCCGCCTCGAACTCCTCCTGGCTGATGTCGCCACGGCCGACGAGCGCCTCGGTGTAGAGGGTGCGGACGCTGCGCTTCGCCTCGATGAGCGTCGTCATCAGCGGCTGCGTCATCGACGGGTCGTCGCCCTCGTTGTGGCCGCGGCGGCGGTAGCAGACGAGGTCGACGACGACATCCTTCTTGAACTTCTGGCGGTAGGCGAACGCGTGCTCGGCCACCCGGACGACCGCCTCGGGGTCGTCGCCGTTCACGTGGAAGATCGGCGCCTGGATGGTCAGCGCGACATCGGACGAGTACACCGACGAGCGGGCCTCGGTCGGCGGCGTCGTGAAGCCCACCTGGTTGTTGATGACGACGTGCACCGTGCCGCCGGTCTTGTAGGCGCGCAGCTGCGACATCTGCAGCTGCTCCATGACGATGCCCTGGCCGGCCATCGACGCGTCGCCGTGCACGAGCAGGGGCAGCACGCCGTAGGTGCCGTCCGCCGTGCGGTCCTGCTTGGCGCGGACGATGCCCTCGAGCACGCCGTTGACGGCCTCGAGGTGCGACGGGTTCGCCGCGATGTAGACCGCGACCTCCTTGCCGGTCATGCCGGTGAAGGTGCCCTCGGTGCCGAGGTGATACTTGACGTCACCCGATCCCTGGACCGTCTTCGGGTCCTGGGTGCCCTCGAACTCGCGGAAGATCTGGCCGTAGGTCTTGCCGGCGATGTTGGTCAGCACGTTGAGCCGGCCGCGGTGGGCCATGCCGATCGCGACCTCTTCCAGGCCCGCCTCCGCGGCGCCCTGCAGGATCTCGTCGAGCAGCGCGATCGTCGACTCGCCGCCCTCGAGGCTGAAGCGCTTCTGGCCGACGTACTTGGTCTGCAGGAAGGTCTCGAACGCCTCGGCCTCGTTGAGCTTGCCGAGGATGCGGAGCTGCTCCTCCTTCGTCGGCTTCTCGTACGGCCGCTCGAGGCGCTCCTGGAACCAGGCGCGCTCCTCGGGGTCCTGGATGTGCATGTACTGGATGCCGACGGTGCGGCAGTACGAGTCGCGCAGCACGCCGAGCACGTCGCGCAGCTTCGCGCTGCGCTTGCCCGCGAAGCCGCCGAGCACGAACTCGCGGTCGAGGTCCCAGAAGGTCAGGCCGTGGCTCGCGATGTCGAGGTCGGGGTGGCTGCGCTGCACGTACTCGAGCGGGTCGATGTCGGCCATCAGGTGGCCGCGCACGCGGAAGGCGTTGATCAGCTCCTGCACGCGCGAGGTCTTCGAGACGCGCTCGGAGAGGTCGACGTTGATGTCCTCGGCCCAGTGAATCGGGTCGTACGGGATGCGCAGCGAAGCGAAGATGTCCTCGTAGAAGCGGCGCTCGCCGATCAGAAGCTCGTGCACCTTCTTGAGGAACTCGCCCGATCCGGCGCCCTGGATCACGCGGTGGTCGTAGGTGCTGGTGAGCGTGATGGTCTTGCCGATGCCGAGTTCGGCGAGGGTCTTCTGGCTCGAGCCCTGGAAGGCGGCCGGGTACTCGAGGGCGCCGGCGCCGATGATCGAGCCCGCACCCTTCATGAGACGCGGCACCGAGTGCTCCGTGCCGATGCCGCCCGGGTTGGTGAGCGAGATCGTGGTGCCCTTGAAGTCGTCGG
>CAZPJC010000007.1:41929-44198 GCA_964586645.1 uncultured Schumannella sp. | reverse complement strand
GTGCCGATGCCGCCCGGGTTGGTGAGCGAGATCGTGGTGCCCTTGAAGTCGTCGGCCGTCAGCTTGTTGGCGCGGGCGCGGGCGACCACGTCCTCGTAGGCGGCGAGGAAGTCGGCGAACGACATCGTGTCGGCGCGCTTGATCGCGGGCACGAGCAGCGAGCGCGTGCCGTCGGGCTTCGGGAGGTCGATCGCGATGCCGAGGTTCACGTGCGCCGGCACGACGATACTCGGCTTGCCGTCGATCTCGTCGTAGTAGACGTTCTGGCTCGGGAACTCCTTGAGCGTCTGCACCATCGCCCAGGCGATGAGGTGCGTGAAGGAGACCTTGCCGCCGCGGGCGCGCTTGAGGTGGTTGTTGATGACGATCCGGTTGTCGATCATCAGCTTCGCGGGCACCGTGCGCACGCTCGTCGCGGTCGGGACCGAGAGGCTCGCATCCATGTTGCTCGCGAGGGTCTTCTGCATGCCCTTGAGCGGCGTGACGACGTCCTGCTCCGCCGACTCGGCGGCCGGTGCGGCCTGCGGGGCCTCGGCGGGGATCGGCTGCGGCTTCGCGGGGGCGCTCGTCGTGCGCGCGACGGGCGTGCTGCCGGTCGCGGCGGCCTGCACGACCGGGATCGCGGCGGTCGGCGTCGCGTCGGTCACGACCTCGGGGATCTGGGCTTCGCCGCCATCCGCCTGGTTCTGCGGGGAGGGCTCCGTCTCGGCGGCGGCGGGGACGGCCTGGGCCGGAGCCGCCTCGGCAGCCGGTGCCTCAGGGGCCGGGGCGGACGCCGCCGGAGCGCCGGAGCGGCGCTGCTCGAGCACGGGCCACCAGCTCTGGTCGACGGAGTTCTTGTCGACGAGGTAGCGCTCGTACATCTCGTCGACGAGCCACTCGTTGGCTCCGAATTCGTCTTCTGATGTGATCCCGGTCACGGGGCTCGACACGGTGATACGCCCACTCTCGTGCGTTGAGGTTGTCTGTGTGTTGGTGGCGTGTGAAGCCGCTCCAGCTTAGGCGCACTTCCCTGGGTACGTTGGCCCCACGACGGGGTTCGCCGGCCGGATTCCGGGTCCCGACCGCCGTACCCTCGGACTATGCGCTTCCTCGGCGAACTCCCCCCGCACGACCTCACCTACTCCGACGTCTTCCTCGTCCCGAGCCGCTCGGGCGTGACGAGCCGTCTCGACGTCGATCTGGCCCCCGACGACGCGACGGGCGCGCACATCCCGATCGTCTCGGCCAACATGAACTCCGTCACCGGTCCCCGGCTCGCCGCCACGCTCGCCCGACGCGGCGGCCTCGGCGTGCTGCCGCAGGATCCGCCGCTCGACGAGACCATCACCGCGATCATCTCGGTGAAGGAGCAGTCGCCCGTGTGGCAGGCGGCCGACGAGTCGCTGCCGACCATCGACGCCGACGGCCCGCGCGAGGCGTTCGACGCGCTCGTGAGCGCCGGCCACGACCGCGCCAACGTGCGGGTGGGCGGCGTGATCGCCGGGTCGACGACGCGCACCGGCGCGCTGCGCGGCACGATCTACCACCCGGCCCTCGACGCGTCGGGGCGGCTCCGCGTGGCCGCGGCGCTCGGCATCAACCGCGACATCGCCGGCAAGGCGAAGGAGCTCGCCGCCGCCGGTGTCGACGTGCTCGTCGTCGACACCGCCCACGGCCACCAGGAGGGGATGCTCGCCGCCCTCGAAGCCGTGCGCGGCCTCGACCTCGGCCTCCCGATCGTCGCCGGCAACATCGTCACCCCCGAGGGCGCGCGCGATCTGGTCTCGGCCGGGGCCGACATCCTCAAGGTCGGCGTCGGGCCGGGCGCGATGTGCACGACCCGCATGATGACCGCCGTCGGGCGGCCGCAGTTCTCCGCCGTGCTCGAGACGACGGCCGCGGCCCGCGAACTCGGCGCGCACGTCTGGGCCGACGGCGGGGTGCGGTACCCCCGCGACGTCGCGCTCGCCCTCGCCGCGGGCGCGTCGAGCGTCATGATCGGCTCCTGGTTCGCCGGCACCCTCGAATCGCCCGGAGAGATCGAGCTGGATGCCGACGGCCGCCAGTTCAAGCAGAGCTGGGGGATGGCGTCCACCAAGGCCGTGCACGGCCGCTTCGGCGCCCTCGACCCGTACGAGCTCGCCCGCAAGGAGCTCTTCGCCGAAGGCATCTCGTCGTCGAAGATCTACCTCGACCCGCTCCGTCCCTCCCTCGAGGACCTGCTCGACATGATCACCGCGGGCGTGCGGTCGTCGTTCACCTACGCGGGCGCCGCCGACCTGCCGGC
>CAZPJC010000007.1:0-41829 GCA_964586645.1 uncultured Schumannella sp. | reverse complement strand
TGTCGGAGGAGCCGCTCGCGCTGCTGATCGGGATGCTGCTCGATCAGCAGGTGCCGATGGAGACCGCGTTCGCCGGGCCGGCGAAGATCAAGGACCGGCTGGGGGCGTTCGACGCCGCGACGATCGCCGAGGCCGACCCCGAGAAGTTCGTGGCGGTGTTCAAGCAGACACCCGCCGTCCACCGGTTCCCGGGGTCGATGGCGGAGCGCACCCAGGCGCTGTGCGCGGCGATCGTCGCCGACTGGGGCGGCGACGCCGAACGCATCTGGACCGACGGCGACCCCGACGGCGCGACGATCCTGACGCGGCTGAGGGCGCTGCCCGGCTTCGGCGAGCAGAAGGCGAAGATCTTCCTCGCGCTGCTCGGCAAGCAGTACGGGCTGACCGCGGCCGGCTGGGAGTCCGCCGCAGGTTCGTACGGCGACCCCGGCAGCCACCGTTCGGTTGCCGATATCGTGGACGCCTCATCCCTCACGAAGGTGCGGGAGTTCAAGAAGGCGGCCAAAGCGGCCGCGAAGGAGAAGTAGCCGCCCCGATGGACGACCCTCCGTCTGCCCATAGACCTTCGCCGACGATCGGCGTGGACCGATGAGCACGGACGTGATCCTGCTCCTCGTCGGCATCGTGCTGACCGTCGGCACCGGCCTGTTCGTCGCGAGCGAGTTCGCCCTCGTCAATCTCGAGCGCTCCGACCTCGAGGCCCGTCAGGCGCGAGGCGAGACGCGGCTCGGGATGACGATCGCGGCGCTCAAGATCACCTCCACGCACCTGTCGGCGGCGCAGCTCGGGATCACGCTCACGACGCTGCTCACCGGCTACACGCTCGAGCCCGCCTTCAGTCACTTCCTCGAGCCCCCGCTCACGGCGGTCGGCATCCCGGAGTCGGCGGTTCCGGTCGTCGCGACGATCGTCGCCGTCGCGATCGCGACCCTGCTGTCGATGATCATCGGGGAGCTGGTGCCGAAGAACTTCGCGCTCGCCCTGCCGGTCGCGACGGCCAAGCTCGTCATCCCGTTCCAGACGGCGTTCACGACCGTGTTCAAGCCGTTCGTGCGCCTGCTCAACGGCACCGCCAACGTCATCCTCCGCGCGATCGGCATCGAGCCGCGCGAGGAGATCAGTTCCGCCCGGTCGGGCGACGAGCTGCTCAGCCTCGTGCGCCGGTCCGCGAAGGAGGGCTCCCTCGATCAGGACACCGCGACGCTGCTCGCCCGCACCTTGCTCTTCTCCGACCACACCGCGTCGGACGTCATGACGCCCCGCCCGCGGATCGCGAGCGTCAACAAGGCCGACTCCGCGGCCGCGGTCATCGAGCTCGCCCGCACGACCGGCTACTCGCGGTTCCCCGTCATGGATGAAGACGTCGACGACATCGTCGGCCTCGTGCACCTCAAGCAGGCCGTCGCCGTGCCCCGCGAACGCCGACCCGACGTGCCGGTCTCGGCGCTCCAGTCCGACGCGCTCCGCGTTCCCGAGACGATGAAGCTCGACGTACTGCTCGCCGAGCTGCGCGGCCGCGGCTTCCAGATGGCCGTCGTCGTGGACGAGTACGGCGGAACCGCCGGCGTCACGACCCTCGAGGATCTCGTCGAGGAGCTGATCGGCGAGGTGTCGGACGAGCACGACCGCTCGCGCGCCGACGTCGTGCGCAGCCGCGACTGGCTCACCTTCCCCGGCGCGCTCCGGCCCGACGAGCTCCAGGAACGGGCGGATGTCGTCGTGCCGGAGGACGGACCCTACGAGACCGTGGCCGGGTGGATCATGGCGGAGCTCGGCCGGCTCGCCGAGGTCGGCGACACCGTCGAGGTCGAGGCGGGCGTCTTCCGCGTCGAGCGCATGGACGGGCGCCGGATCGACCGCGTGCGCTTCACCCCGACTCCGCCCGCGACGGGTGAGATCGCCGTGCCGAAGAGCGGGGAGACGACGTGAACGCGTTCCTGAGCGTCGCGGCCGAGGGCGAGGCCGCCGGCGTCGACTGGTGGGGCATCGCCTGGCTCGGCGTGCTGCTGCTCATCAACGCGTTCTTCGTCGGCGCGGAGTTCGCGGTCATCTCCGCGCGGCGCTCGCAGATCGAGCCGCGCGCGGAAGCCGGATCCCGGGCGGCGAAGACGGCGCTCTGGGCGATGGAGCACGCAACGCTCATGCTCGCGACGAGTCAGCTCGGCATCACCGTCTGCTCGCTCCTGATCCTCAACGTGTCGGAACCGGCGATCCACCACCTTCTCGAGATCCCGCTGCTGCTGACGCCGCTGCCCGAGGAGGTGGTCGGCGGGATCGCCTTCGCGATCACCCTCATCGTCGTGTCGTTCCTGCACGTCGTGCTCGGCGAGATGGTGCCGAAGAACCTGTCGTTCTCGGTTCCCGACCGCGCGGTGCTCATCCTGGCGACCCCGCTCGTCGCGGTCGCAACGGTGTTCCGGCCCGTCATCGTCGCCCTCAATGCGACCGCCAACGGCATCCTGCGTCTGTTCCGGGTGCAGCCCAAGAACGAGGCGACGAGCGCGTTCACGGCCGAGGAGGTGCAGACGATCATCACCACCTCGACCCGCGAAGGGGTGCTGACCGACACCACGGGAACGCTCAGCAACGCGTTCGACTTCACCGAGAAGCGGGTGCGGGATGTCGCGCTGCCGGGCGAGGCGCTCATCACGCTCCCCGAGGACGCGACCCCCGCCGACGTCGAGAAGGCGGTCGCGCAGCACGGGTTCAGCCGCTACGTGCTGGTCGACGAGGCGGGCGAGCCGACCGGGTACGTGCACCTCAAGGACGTGATCGACCTGCGCGCCGACGAGTTCGACGACCCGGTGCCGCCGAAGCGCATCCGGCAGCTGATCTCGGTGTTCCGCGATTCGGAGCTCGAGGACGCGCTCGCGCTCATGCGCCGCTCGGGCGCGCATGTCGCGCGCGCCTTCGACGAGCACGGCGCGACGCGCGGGGTGCTCTTCCTCGAGGACATCATCGAGACGCTCGTCGGCGAGGTGCAGGACGCCACCCGGCGTCGCTGATCCGCGACGCCTCGGCGGCTAGGGCCGGGCGCGCACGTACTGCGGCGGCCAGTAGTCGAGGTCGACGCCGAGCTCGGTCGCCGCGCGCAGGGCGAAGTGCGGGTCGCGCAGCATCTCGCGGCCGAGCATGACGGCATCCACCTGCCCGGACGCGACGAGCTCGGCCGCCTGACGCGGCTCGGTGATCCGCCCGACGGCCGAGACCCGCACCCCTGCCTCCGCGGCGACGCTCTCGGCCAGCGGCACCTGGTAGCCCGGACCCGACGGGATGTGCACGCCGGTCACCAGACCGCCGCTCGAGATGTCGAACAGGTCGGCGCCGGCCTCCCGCGCCCAGCCGGCGACGGTCGCGGTCTGGTGCTCGTCCCAGCCGCCCTCGACGTAGTCGGTCGCCGAGAAGCGCACGAGCACGGGCACGTCGTCGCCGACCTCGGCGCGCACGCCCCGCACGATCTCGAGCAGCAGGCGCGCGCGGTTCTCGAGCGACCCGCCGTACGCGTCGGTGCGGAGGTTCGACAGCGGCGACAAGAACTGGTGCAGGAGGTAGCCGTGCGCGGCGTGCACCTCGACGAGATCGAAGCCCGCCTCGAGCGCGCGCCGGGCGCCCGCGACGAACGCCGCCACGACATCCGGGAGCTCCTCGGTGGCGAGAGCGCGCGGAGCGGCGTACTCGCCGAAGGCGACCGCGGAGGCCGACACGGTCTGCCAGCCGCCCTCGTCCTGCGGCATCGTGCCCTTGTGGGCGCCGAAACCCCACTCCGGGTAGACCGACGCCTTGCGGCCGGCGTGCGCGAGCTGGATGCCCATCACGGCGCCCTGCGTGTGGCCGAAGTCGGTGACCCGGCGCCAGGCGGCGACCTGGGCGTCGTTCCAGATGCCGGTGTCGTGCGGCGAGATGCGACCCTCCGGCGTCACGCCGGTGGCTTCGGCGATCACGAGGCCCGCACCGCCGCGCGCGAACGAGCCGAGGTGCACGAGGTGCCAGTCGGTCGGCACGCCGTCGCGCTCCTCGACCGAGTACTGGCACATCGGCGACACCCAGACGCGGTTGCGGACGCGCACGGCGCGGAGGTCGATCGGGTCGAAGAGCGTGGTCACGTGGCGGAGCCTTCCGAGAGAGCGGTGAGGAAGGCGCGCAGTCCCGGGACACCGGTGAAGTGGTGCCCCGTGACGCCGATCGACTCGGCGCCGTCGACGTTGACCTTCTTGTTGTCCACGAACACCATCTCGGCCGGTTCGATTCCCAATTCCCGCGCGACGTGGCGGTAGATCTCCGGATCGGGCTTGAGCAGGCCGAGCTCGGCGCTCACGAAGACCTGTTCGAAGTACCGGCCGAACGGCGCGCGCCGGAACGCGTCACCGAAGTCGAACCCCGCATTGGACAGCAGGGCGAGCCGCGTGCCGCCCTCGAAGAGGTCGTGCAGGATGTCGATCGACCCGGGTTCCACGCTGATCCAGGAGCGGAAGTCGGCGGCCCACAGCCGCTGCACCTGCGCCGGGCCGAACTCCAGGCCGAGGTCCGCCGCGACCCGTGCCCAGTACTCGGGGATCGTGATCGTGCCGTGGTCGAGGGCGTCCCGGGAGCGCCAGTACGCCGGCCAGAACGTCTCGCCGTCGGCGCCGGCGACGCCGAGGAGGGCGAGCTTGTCGTGCTCGCTGGGCGACATCGAGAGCACCTCCCCGTAGTCGAAGACGACGACCCGACCCGGGATGTTCAGCTTTCGTTCCGTGCGCGACACCGCGCCAACCTATCGTGAGGGCATGGGCGAACTCTTCGACGGGCCTCGGGCTGCGGAATGGATCGCGACGCCGGTCGACGATGACGACAAGTACTCGCGCGGGGTGATCGGGTTCGTCACCGGCTCGGCGCGCTATCCCGGGGCGGCGGTGCTCGGGGTCGAGGCCGCGCTGCGGACGGGCGTCGGGATGGTGCGCTACCTCGGCCCCGGACGCGCGACGCGCCTCGTGCTCCAGCGCCGCCCCGAGGCGGTCACCGCGGAGGGACGGGTGCAGGCCTGGGTGCTCGGCTCGGGGTGGGACACCTCGCGCAAGATCGACGAGCTGACGAAGATGGTTCTGGAACCCGCGCTCGAGAACCCGGTGCCGACCGTGCTCGATGCGGGAGCACTCTCGCGCTGGCCCGACTTCGGCGGCCCGCTCGTGCTGACTCCGCACGCCGGAGAGCTGGGGCAGCTCCTCGAGGTCGACAAGGCCGAGGTGCTCGGCGACCGCGAGGCCGCCGTGCGCCGGACCGTCGAACTGACCGGCGCGACGGTGCTGCTGAAAGGCGCCGAGACCCTCGTCGCCTCGCCCGGCGGCACGCTCCTGCGGGTGCGGAACGCGACCCCCTGGCTCGCGACGGCCGGTGCGGGGGACGCGCTCGCCGGCATCCTCGGCGCTCTCCTCGCGACCCACGCCGCCGCGGACGATCTCGCGCCGGTCGCCGCCGCCGCCGCGTGGATCCACGGCGAGGCCGCGCGCCGGGCGTCGGAGGGCGGACCGTTCGTCATCCTCGACCTCTGCGCCGCGATCCCGGGAGTGGTGCGCCAGCTCGCTACCATGAGCGCATGAAGGTGTTCGCGTTCCTCGTCTCGTTCGTGCTGTTCGTCGGCGGCATCCTGCTGTTCGGCTTCGCCTTCTCCTTCGCGCCCGAGTGGCACACCCTCGGCTTCGCCGGCGGCATCGCGGCGATCTCGCTGGCGCTGATGATCCCGTTCCACCTGCTCGAACGGCTCGACTAGAGCCAGCCCTTCCGGCGGAGCGCTCCGAATCCCTCCCGTGAGCACCCATTCCGCCTCGGCCAGCGCGCACGTCGCCGCGCCGCCGAGCGACGTATTCCGGCGCCTGACCCAGCACGACGCGACCCGGTTCTACCCGAGGTCGGGCGTGCTGCCCGCCGTGGTCGAGGTGCGCGATCAGACCGGGGGATGGGATGCCGCGGGCCAGACCCGCACGGTCGTGATGTCGGACGGCGGGACGTTCACCGAGACGCTGCGCGTCGTCACCGAGCCCGTGTTCGCCTACGACCTCACGGAGTTCACCGGGTTCTTCGGCGTGCTCGTCGCCCGCGCCCGTTCGGAGTGGCGCGTCACCGCGGATGGCGACGGGTCGACGATCGACTGGACCTACGCGTTCACGGCCAAGCCGGGTCGAGGCCTGCTCGTCGCGGCCATCGTGCGACTCGCGTGGGCCGGGTACATGCGCACGGTGCTCCCGCCGATCGCCGCCTCGACCGCCGGGTGATCGACCGCCGCCCGATTCACAGTCGACTCCCACCCCGCCGCCCCCGTTCGGGGGATACGCTCGGGCGCACAGAGGGGGACGCGGTGAGCGAGACGATCGGTCAGAGCACGACGGATCGGCTCGCGGGCGTCCGCGTCGAGTGGGAGCACCCCGACTGGCTCGCCGACCTCGCCGCCGATCTCGATCTCGCGACCCGGGTCGCGATGCGACTGCGTCCCGACGGACTGATCGAGATCGCCGTGGCCGGCGTGCACGTCGGCTTCGTCGAACACGTCGCGCCGGTCTTCGTCGCCCTCGCCGGCGAGCGCCCCGCCTCCGCCGTCGAGGTCGCGCAACGACTCACCCTCGAAGCCGCCGTCGACGTGCTTCGCGCCCACGGCGAGAACGGGACGGTCTAGGCCGCCGACTCCAGCACGCGTCCGCCGAACGAGCGCAATCGCGTCTCGAGCCCGGCGATGCGCTCGGCGATGACGTCGGAGGTGTCGGGCATCCAGTCGTACGAGGGCGGCGCGATGCGGATGAGCAGCGAGCACGCCAGGTCGGCGCAGATGTAGGTGCCGACCGAGTTCCCCGCCCGGCCGGCGTCGCCCGCCCGAGCCGCGCTGAACATCGTCACCTGACCGGCCGGCTGCGGGGTGTTGCAGAGCGAGCAGATCGCCGAGCCGGGACGCAGCCGCACCTCGGAGGCGCGCAGGGCGATCCCGACGGGTTCGTCGCCGCGCCAGTAGACGAGGTATCCGCGCAGCGGAGAGCCGGGATCGCGCCAGCCGAGGTACTCGCGGTCGGACCAGACGACCTCGTGGAGGCCGGGAAGCGGCATCCGCTCGGCTTCACCGGGCACCGCGTTCACCATGGACGCGCGGATCTCCGGCTCGGTCATCGGCATCATCGCCGACCAGCCTAGCTCCGGCGCCGCCGCCGACTCCGGGTAGCTTGGCGGGATGGCCGTCCAGTTGCCGCGCGCGCTGCACCCCTTCCGCACGGGGCAGTACCGCATCCTCGCGGGGGCGCTCCTGGTGTCGCTGCTCGGCGCGGGCATCTGGATCGTCGCGCTCGTCTTCCAGGTCAAGGACCTCGGGGGCACCCCGAGCGACCTCTCCTTCGTCGCGACCGCGAACGCCGTCGGTCTCATCGGTGCGGCTCTCATCGCCGGCGTCGTCGCCGACCGGGTGCCGCAGAAGCGCATCCTCGTCGCCGTCGAGACGACGAAAGCCCTCGCGTTCGGCGCGGCCGCCGTCCTCGGTCTCAGCGGCGTCGTCGAGGTGTGGCAGCTCGCGGTGATCGCTTTCGTGCTCGGCATCGGCGACGGCTTCTTCTACCCGGCGTACACCGCGCTGCTGCCGTCGATCCTCGCCGAGGAGGACCTGCTCCCCGCGAACGGCATCGAGGGGATGCTGCGTCCCGCGGTGCTCCAGGCGGCGGGGCCGGTGCTCGCGAGCATCCTGATCGTCGTGGCGAGTCCGGCGACCGCGTTCGCCGCCATCGGGGTGCTCCAGCTGTTCGCGGTGGCCGGGCTGGTCTGGCTGCGCACCACCCCGGTTCGACGCGACCTCGCGGCGGACCCGACGCGGCATCCTCTCCTCTCGGTGCTCGACGACGTCCGCGAGGGCGTGCGGTACACGGTGCGCACGCCGTGGCTGATCGGCACGCTCGTCTACGCGTGCGCGTTCGTGCTCGTGATCACCGGCCCGCTCGACGTGCTGCTGCCGTTCGCGGTGACCGAGCAGACCGGGGGAGGCGCCGAGTCCTACGCGATCGTCCTCGCCGCCTACGGGATCGGGGGCGCGGTGAGCTCGCTCGTCGTCGCGTCGTTCCGGCTGCCGCGCCGCTACCTCACGGTGATGAACCTGGTCTGGGGGTTCGGCACCCTGCCGCTCGTCATCGTCGGCGTGACGACCCAGCTCTGGGTGTTCGTCGTCGTCGGCCTGATCGTCGGAGCCGCGTTCGGCTGGGGGCAGGTGATCTGGGGCACGCTGCTGCAACGCCGGGTGCCGCCCGCGATGCTCGGCCGGGTCTCGAGTCTCGATTTCTTCGTGTCGCTCGCGCTCATGCCGATCTCGATGGCGATCGCCGGGCCCGTCGGCGAGGCGATCGGCTTCGGCTGGGCGTTCCTGATCGCGGGAGCCGTGCCCGTCGTGCTCGGCATCACGGTGATCCTCGCGTTCCGGATGCGGCGCGACGAGATCGAGCATCCCCTCGACCTCGCCGCGGATCCGGGGGATACCCCCCTGGAAGGCGACGAGGTCCGAGAGCAGGATCGAGCACATGAGTGAACTCCGCCGCCCCCGTTCCGGTCGCGTCATCGGGGGCGTCTGCGCCGCCCTCGCCGCCCGATTCGGCTGGGACGTCACCCTGGTGCGCGTTCTCGCCGTGCTCTCGCTGCTGCTGCCCGGTCCGCAGCTGATCTTCTACGTCGTCGCCTGGATCGTCATCCCCGGCGAGGTCGTGGCCGCGCCCGCGCCGGTGGCGACCACCGCCCCGCACGCAGGCTGATCCCCAGCCGCACCTCAGCAGCCGTTCAGACGGCGTCCGTATCGTCACGACCATGGGATTCCTGGACAGGCTTTTCGGCACGCAAGAGCAGGACGCGGCGCCCGCCGCCGCGCGCCGTCGCCCGCCGAACGAGGATGAGCGCGCCGTCGAGCGCTACCGCTACCTGCTGCGCACGGCGCCGCCCGAGACGATCGAGCAGGTCCACGCCGAAGCCTTCAGCCGGCTGACCGAGCAGCAGCGCGCGCTCCTCTACGAAGAGCTCTCGAAGGGCTCCGGCACGGGCGAGCGTCCGCTGTCGAGCGAGCCGGCCACCCTGGCCCGCGCGGCCACCCGCAAGGAGATGCGCGACCCGGGTTCGCTCGAGCGCACCCTCGCCGGATCCGGTGCCGCGCAGAACGGCGGTCCGAGCTTCGGCGCGATGGTCGGGAGCTCGATCCTCGGCACCGTCGCGGGCTACGTCATCGGCTCGGCCCTGGTGAGCGCCTTCCTCCCGTGGGACGGCGGCGCCGACTCGAGCGCCGATGCCGGATCGGATTCCGGCGACACGGGCGACACCTCGGCGGATGCCGGCGGCGACTTCGGCGGCGGGGACTTCGGCAGCGATTTCGGCGGCGGCGACTTCGGCGGGGACTTCGGGTTCTAGGCCTCGACACGCCTGCGGTCGCTACTCGACCACCGAAGTCGACACGCGACCTGCGGTCGCTACTCGACCACCGAAGGCGTCGAACCCCGGTTCGCCGGCCACCGGCCGAGCAGCAGGATCGCGACGCCGAACGACGCCGCCCCGGCGATCGCCAGCCACAGACCGAGGAAGTACTCGATCACCAGGAACGGCGGCACGAAGGTGAGCACCGCCGCGATCGCGACGACCCAGGTCGGCGGCGTCGGGCCGACCTCACGCGGCTGCTCCCAGCGGCCGACGAGGAACGACAGGGCGAACAGCAGCCCCAGCACGACCAGGTAGACCGGGATGCGCGACCACCACCACGCCGGCGACGCAGGTTCCGGGCTCGCACCCGGGATGAGCAGTCCGATCCCGGCGACGATGATGATCACCGGCAGGTGCCACAGGTAGATCGTCATGAGCCGGGTGCCGACCAGGAACACCACGGCGCGCGCCGCGTGCGTCGACATCAGCTTCGCGAGAACGGGGTGCAGGAGTCTCAGCACGCACGCCTGCGCGAGGCCGAGCAGCACGAGCGGCAGGGTCGGCGGGTTGAGGTTGTCGAGCATGTCGACGCTGTACGGCCCGACGGCGGTCAGCGGCACGAGCGCCGCGTAGCAGGCGGCGGCGAGCAGCACGAGCTGCCACCAGATGCGCCGGGCGAACCAGCCGTCGGCGTACCAGAAGCCGATCTGCTGCACGAGCAGCCAGACGAAGAACATGTTGAGGTAGCCGACCTGCGTCACCCCCGACGCGTAGCGGGCGGCGTCCACGAGCACGGCGCCCAGCAGCAGCACTCCGAGCGTCGGCCCGGCGGCGCGCGCGTGCAGCCGCACCATCACCGGCACGAGGGCCTGGCACAGGCAGTAGGCGGCGATGAACCACAGCGGCGACCCGGCGCCCTCGACGACGGTGCCGACGAGTTCGGGGGCGATCGCCAGCAGCGTCGCCCCGCCGATCACGACGACGTAGAACAGGAACAGCGGCAGCGAGGGCTGCGCGAGCCGGAGCACCCGGGTCCTCACGTAGTCGGCCGCCGTCCCGCCGCGGCGCACGTTGCTGCGCCAGGCCGTGATGCTCGCGAATCCGCCGACCACGAAGAACAGCGGCATGATCTGGCCGACCCAGGTCACGCCCGCGAACCAGCTCTGCTCCTCGAGGGGACGCGAGATCACCAGCTCGCCCTCGGCATCCCGGCCCACGCCGATGAAGAGCAGATGGATGACGACGACCAGCAGCACGCAGAACACCCGGGCGAGATCGAGGGTGAGGTCGCGCTTCGACAGATCGAGCGACGAGACGGCCGAGGCATCCCTCGGGATCGTGGACGCGGAACGGCGCTTCGGGTCAGACGGCTTCGTCACCCGCTCACTCTAGAGGCGCGGCACCGCGTCCCGAGGAAGGCTCAGGCGGCGAGCAGGAGGCGAGCGGCATCCATGATGTCCAGCGACTGCCCGACCTCGACCGAGGTGTTGTAGACGGTGCCCCGCAGGCAGACGTACACGGAGCCCGCCTCGACGATGTAGCCGGCGATCTCGCCGTCGGCCGCGACCCGGTACACGCCGTCGACCGCGGTGGTCACTTCCAGCATCAGCCGCCCTTCATCGTCGTCAGCTTCGGGCTGACTCCATTGCAACAGGGGGAATCGGCCCTTACCAGCGCTTGACCCCAGAGTTCACCGAGGATTAAGGCTCTGCGGGGTTTGCCAGGGTTCTGCCACGACTCGTCCAGAAAGACCCCGCACCATGGTCGAGGCCGTGCCCGGCGGGATTTCGCCGGGCTGCGCCCGCCGCCGCCCGATCTCGGACCATGATCCCGGGTGGCCTGCCCACCCAACCCGGGGTGGTGCTCGACCGAAAGTCTCTTCTCGCTCCATGAACACCTTCGTGCGCCGCGCTCTCGCGGTTTCGGTGGCAGGCGTGTGCCTGACCGCCGTCGGAACCTTCACCGTCCCCGCGGCCGTCGCCGCCATCCAGCAGGCGCAGCTCGACGCCACCGCGCAGTCCTTCGAGCTCTCCTCGTCGTGGGCGACCGCCGCCGCGGTGCTCGAGCCGGAACGCGACGCGTTCGGCGTGACCGAGTTCTCGCTCGTGCAGTGGCCCGTCGGCGCCGCCACCACCATCTCGTCGGGGTTCGGCTACCGCTCGTGCGCGGGCTGCTCCAGCTTCCACACCGGGGTCGACTTCACCCCGGGTGAGGGCACGCCGATCGAGGCCGTCGCCGACGGCGTCGTCGTCGACTCGACGGTCGCCGACGGGTCCTGGGGCGTGCACCTCTCGATCCAGCACGACATCGACGGCGTCGTCTTCATCACGTCGTACGCGCACATGCAGACCGGTTCGATGTCGCTGCAGATCGGCGACACGGTGTCGCGCGGCGACGTCATCGGCCGCGTCGGCAGCACCGGCCAGAGCAACGGCGCCCACCTGCACTTCACCGTGCAGACGGCCGACCGCACGTTCATCAACCCGCTGCCCTGGTTGACCGCGCACGTCAACATCGCCGACTGACGCCCGCGGCTAGCCTGGGTCGGTGCCTGTCGATCTGCGTCCGTACCGTCCCGCCGATCTCGACGCGCTCGTCGCGATCAATGACGGAGCGCATCCAGCGGTGCCGATCACCCCGGCAGCCGAGCTCGCGGAGCTGATCGGGATGGCCCGGCTCGTGCTCGTCGCCGACGATGGCGAGCCGGCCGGATTCGTGGTCGCGCTCGCCCCGGGGCTCGGCTACGCGAGCGAGAACTACACGTGGTTCAGCGCGCGGTCGAACGACTTCCTGTACGTCGACAGGATCGTGCTCGCCCCTCGCCTCCAGGGGCAGGGCGTGGGGCCGCGCCTCTACGCCGCCGTCGAGGAGACGGCCCGTGCCGACGGCGCGACCGAGATCACCTGCGAAGTGAACGTGCGCCCGCCGAACCCGGGATCGCTCGCCTTCCACGCCCGGCTCGGCTTCACCGAGGTCGGCCGGCAGCAGACGAAGGGCGGCGCGACCGAGGTCGCCCTTCTCGCCAGGCCGGTGTCGTAGGGTGGCGCCATGACCGGTGGACCGACCGTTTCGATCGTCATCCCCGCGTACAACGAGGAGCGCACGATCCGCGCCTGCGTGGTCGCCGCGATCGAGCAGACCGTTCCCGCGGACGAGATCATCGTCGTCAACAACAAGTCGACCGACTCGACGGCGAAGATGCTGAAGGCGCTGAAGACCGAGTTCCCCGACGCCCCGCTCGTGATCGTCGACCAGAACGACGAGCAGGGGATCACTCCGACCCGCAACGCCGGCTTCAACGCCGCGACGAGCGAGGTCATCGGCCGCATCGACGCCGACTCGATCCTCGAACCCGAGTGGGTCGCCGAGGTGAAGACCCTCTTCGAGGACCCGTCCGTCGGGGCCGCGACCGGCCCGATGATCTACTACGACATGCCGCTGCGCCGCTGGGGCGCCCGGGCCGACGACAACATGCGTCGCGCCCTGCTGCGCCTCACGAAGGAGTACCACTTCGTGTTCGGCAGCAACATGGCGATCCGGGCGAGCGCCTGGCGCGACGTGCGCGACTACGTCTGCAACGACGCCGACAAGGAGATGCACGAGGATGTCGACCTCGGCATCCATCTCTTCGACCGGGGTCACAAGATCGTCTACGGCCCGAAGATGGTGTCGGGCATGTCGGCCCGCCGGCTCGACGCGAACCCGCTCGACTACCTCCGCTACGTGCGCCGGTGGGAGAAGACCTACGACCACCACAAGATCCTCAACCCCGCGCTGCGGGCTCCGATGGTCGTCTTCTCGGCGATCTACCCGGTCGGCAAGCTCGTGCGGCAGCAGTTCCTGAAGCAGCTCGAGAAGGAGGGCATCGAGGGGGTCGGACCGTCCGCCTGGTCGGGCTGAGTCGTTAGGCGGCCGGCGCCGCCGAGTCAGGCCGTCGCGCGGGTGCCGCGGACGACGAGCCACACCCCGATCGCGAACTCCCACACGGCGATCGGAAGTGCGAGCAACGCCGCCACGGGCGACACCTGGTCGAGCGCACCGGCGATCGTCGCCCCGACGCTGAGCAGCAGCAACGGAGCGCCCACGAGACCGACGATCGGGATGATCCTCGGCACCAGCCGCGCGCGCAGCAGCGCCGTGGCGAAGATGGCGGCGTTGACCGCCGGGATCAGGCCCGGCCCGACCAGGAAGGCCTGATCGTGGAGCGCCACGAGGGTCGGCTGCGCGCCGCCGAGGGCGAGCGAAGCGAGCAGCGCGACGACCCCGAGCAGTACGAGCGCCGCCTCGACGGTGCGCGAGGCGACGAAGGCGAGCGCGAGGGCAGGAGAGGAGGCGTGGAGGATCGGATGCATCGCCACCGCGGTCCCGACGCAGGCGAGCGCGAGAACCAGTTCCAGCGCGATCGCGACGCGCACGCCGGGATCGTCGGCTCCCGCGCTTCCGTCGAGGAACGGCGTCTTGAGGGCGAGAGCCGGGATCGAGGTGGCGAAGGTCAGCAGGTAGAGAAGGCCGGCGAGAAGCGCGAAGCGGCGCTCGAGGGTCATGGATGCTCCGATCATGCGAGGTATACGGCGTACACCTTCGAACCCTAGGTGTACGATGTACACCATGTCAACTCGGCGACCCCTCAACCGAGATCGAGTGATCCAGGCGGCCGTGGCCTATGCCGACGCCCGGGGACTCGACGACCTCACGATGCGAGGTCTCGCCGCCGAGCTCGGGGTCGTCCCGATGGCGCTCTACAAGCACGTCGCCGACAAACACGACCTCGTCGGGGGGATGATCGACGCCGTTGTCGCGTCCTACCCGACGCCCACGGAGGTCGGCTGGCAGGCGCGGCTGCGTGAACGTGTGCTGAGTGCTCGCGACCGGGTGGCCCGGCATCCCTGGCTGCGGTCGGCGATCGAGTCGTGCGACGCCCCGACGGCGACAGTGCTCGGCCACCAGAACGCGGTCGCCGGCGAACTCATCGAGTCGGGGCTCTCCGTCGACCTGGTGCATCACGCCCTCCACGCCCTGGGGCACCGGCTCTGGGGATTCAGTCCGGAGGCGTTTCGCGGGGGTGCCGCCGGGCCGCCCGTCGCCGAGCAGGCGGCACAGCTCGCGGAACTCCTGCCATACGTCGTCGCGATCGCCGTCGACGCCGGCTCCCGCACCCGGTCGGGTGCCTGCGACGACGACGCGGAGTTCGCCTTCACCCTCGACCTGCTGCTGGACGCGTTCGCACGGCTGCACGAGCGTGGCTGGGAGTCGGCGCCCCGGCTCAGCGGGTGAAGACGTCGTCGAGGGTGACCGGCTGAAGCCCGCGATCCCGGATGGTCGCGGCGATCTCGTCGAAGTGGTTCAGCACGGTGCCCACGTTGGCGTGGCCGATCACGATGTGCTGTGGCAGGAACCAGCGATCGATCAGCATCGACATGTCCGCGTCGGTGATCGGCCCTGAGTCGCCGACCGAGCCGTACCAGTGCACCGCCTGCCGGTAGCCGACGCTCTTCGCTGCGGCGAGCACCCGGGCGTCGTAGTTGCCGTACGGCGGCCGGAAGTACGGCGCCGCCTCCACCCCGAAGGTCGTGCGGATGAAGTCGCCGCAGCGCTCGAGCTCGTCGCGGATCCGGCCGTCGGTCGCCTTCACGAAGTCGGGGTGCGAGTAGGTGTGGTTCGCCATCTGGATCTGGCCCGACTCGACCATCGGCCGCAGCGCCGCCGCGTGCTCGGTCCACGACGGGTACTGCGCGGTGACGAAGAAGGTCAGCCGCATCCCGGACCGCCGGGCGAACTCCGCGTAGGCGCCGACCACCTCGCTCGAGGCGCCGTCGTCGATCGTGAACGCCACGAGGTTCCCGTCGCCGGGGAGCCCGTGCATCGCCCCGCCGGGGATCGGGATGCGGTCGAGGTGCGGCGTGGGGAAGTACGGCGGCATGAGCGCCGGGGCCTCGATCGCGTGCGGCACCGGGCGCGGGTGCGCGGCCGCGCGGGGGACCTTCGGCGGCTCCGGGATGGAGGCCAGCGCGACCCCGCCTTCGAGGACCGCCGCGCCCGCGCCGAGCCCCAGCACGCCGAGTCCGAGCGCGCGCAACAGGGTCCTGCGGTTCACGGATCCTTCTTCGGGTGAAGGGTGCGGGGCGGCCGCGCCAGCGCGGCTGGACGACAGAGTAGACCCGCTGAGGGTCTCTCACCAGTAGCGAATCAGGCGCCGCCGAAGCGGCTGAGGAACGAGCCGAAGACCGCGACAGCCGCCAGCACGAGCGCCACGATCACGACGAGGGTCCCGGCGAAGACGAGGACGCGGGTGCGCGACGCGCGCTCGTCGATCGTGAGAGGTCGGCGCGCCACGGGTCAGAACTTCCGGGTGAAGGGCAGCGGCTTCCGCATCCGGATGAGCAGCAGGATCGGCACGAGCACGTACGGGAGGTTGAAGGCGAGGAACTTCGACGGGTTCTGGGTCTGGAACTCCGGCTCGCCGAAGAACTCGACGCCGAACACGATGATGCCGGTCACCCCGGCGATCATCGTCGCGTAGATGACGGCGGGCAGCTGGATGCGGTTCCAGCCGCGGATGAGCGACGGCACGAGCACGAGGTAGAACGCGAGGTAGACGAACGCCGAGAGCCCGGTGACGATGCGCATCCAGACCGGCGGGTTCATGAACAGCGGGTCGGCGTCGTGGGCGTACCAGTAGTTGGAGTCGACGAGGAACTCGCCGGTCGGCTGCGAGAAGTCGACGCCGACCGTGGGCAGCATGTCGGCGATGCACGACGTCACGATGAACAGCGTGAACATCACGGCGAAGAAGATGTCGATCGGACGCTGGCGCAGGGGGAGGTTCGGCACTGACTCACTCACGCGCACAGCCTAGGGCGACCGGTCGTCTCAAGCTGTCGCGGCTCCCGTCATGATCGCCACGGCGTCGCGCATCGTGTGGGTCTGCGGCGTCACCACTGCGACTCGACGGCCCAGCCGCTGGATGTGGATGCGATCCGCCACGTCGAACACGTGCGGCATGTTGTGGCTGATGAGCACGACCGGAAGACCGCGATCACGGAGCCGCCGGATGAGGTCGAGCACTTGGCCGGACTCCCTGACGCCGAGCGCCGCGGTGGGCTCATCGAGGAAGACGACGCGCTCGGCGAAAGCCGCCGCCCGAGCGATCGAGACTGCTTGACGCTGACCGCCGGACAGGGTGTCGACGGTCTGCCGCATGTTCTGCAGGGTCCCGATGCCGAGCGCGCCGAGTTTCTCCACCGCCTCGCGCCGCATGCCGGCGGCGTCGAGTTTGCGGGTGATCGTGCCGAGCAGGCCCGGGATGCGCCTCTCACGTCCCAGGAACAGATTCTCGGCGATGTCGAGGGCGGGCGCGACCGCGAGGGACTGGTAGACGGTTTCGATCCCGGCGGCGCGTGCATCCTGGGGGCTGCGGAAGGAGACATCCTCGCCGTCCAGGATCAAACGACCGCTGTCGGGTTGTTCCGCGCCGGTGAGGCACTTGATGAGCGTCGACTTGCCGGCGCCGTTGTCGCCGATGACCGCGAGGATCTCGCCGGGCAGCAGATCGAAATCGGCGCCGTCGAGGCCGACGATCCGGCCGAAGGTCTTCACCAAGCCGCGCGCGGCGAACACGGGGGTGGGGGAGTCGCTCATGTGCGCACCTTCTTGATCCACTGGTCGAGTCCGACGGCGACGATGGTGAGGACGCCGACGGCGAGGTTCTGGTACAGCACGTCAACGCCCGCGAGGAACAGGCCGTTGCGGAACACGGTCACGAGCACGGATCCGATGACCGCGCCCATGATCGATCCGCGGCCGCCCGCCAGGCTGGTGCCACCGATGACGGCCGCCGTGATGCTGTCGAGGTTGACGCTCAATCCGGTCTGCGGGCTGGCGCCCCCCGTGCGTCCCATGAGCACCCAGCCGGCAACGGTCAAGATGACGCCGACGACGACATAGACCCCGAAGCGCACGCGGGTGATGCGGATGGCGACGAGACGTGAGGCTTCGGCGTCGTCGCCGACGGCGAAGACGTGCCGCCCCCACGCGGTCATGAGCAACGCATAGCCGAGCAGGGCGTAGAGCACTGCGACGACGACCATGCCGACGGTGATGGTGAAGCCGCCGATCACGATCGAGGCTCCGGTCCAGGTGAGGAAGGGGTCCATGCTCCCCCCGTCGATGCCGACCCCGCCGGAGACGAGGGTGACGAGAGCCGCGAAGACGCTCCAGGTGCCGAGGGTGACGACGAAGGGGTTGAGCCGGAACACCGCGGCGAGGGTACCGTTCACCGCACCGAGCGTCGCGCCCAGCAGGCCGCCGAGCAGGAGCGCGAGCGGACCGGGAATGCCGGCTTCCGCCGAGAGGCGCGCCGCGACGAGCGTCGTGAGCACCATGAGCGCGCCCACCGAGAGATCGATCCCGCCCGAAATGAGCACGAGCGCCTGGGCGGCGGCCACAGCAGCGACCACGGCCGACTGCTGCACGACGAGCGAGAGGTTTCCTGGCGTACCGAACTGCGGGCTCAGCACGCTGAACACGGCGACGGCGACGACCAGGATGCTGAGCGGGCTCGCCCACGGGTGCCGGTGCACGAGGTGCTGGATCCGTTGGCCGAGGTGTCGTCGTCGTCCGGCGAACGCCTCTTCGGCGCTGCGCGGGGCGGCGGGCAGATCGGTCATTGGTTCAGCCTTGTCTCGTGGAGGTCCGGGGGCCCGTGGGCGAGCCGTGTTCGGTCAGGTCAGAAGCAGAGTTCGGCTGCTTCGTCGGTGGTGATGCTGTCGACACCGTCGACGGCCTGGTCGGTCACGATCGACGAACCGGTGTTGAAGTAGGTCTCGCCCTCGGACGGCGACGGCTTCGTTCCGTTCTTGATGTACTCCACCGCGGCCTCGATCGCCAGTGCCGTCATCTTGCCGGGGTAGGTCTGGGCGTCCACGGTGACCTCGCCGCGCTTCATCGCCTCGACGCCCGCGCAGCTGCCGTCGAACGTCGCGACGATGACGCCCTCCGTCTTCCCTGCGGCCTCGAGCGCCTGGTACGCGCCGAACGCCGCGGGTTCGTTGATCGTGTAGACCACGTTGATGGCGGGGTTCGCGGAGAGGCAGTTCTCCATCGCAGTCCGGCCGCCGTCCTGGGTGGCTCCGGTTGCCTGGTTGCAGACGATCGTGTAGTCGCCGCCGTCGTACTGACCATCGGGCGCTTCGTCGGCGTTGAGGCCGGGGTCGGCGAGGTCGATTCCCATGCCGGTCAGGAAGCCCTGGTCGCGGTCGACGTCGACCGGGAACACCTGGTCGGAGAACACGTCGAGCATTGCGATGACAGCCTTCTCGCCGTCGAGCTTGGCTGCGACCCAGGCGCCGAGCTGGGTCCCGACGGCCCGGTTGCCGGTGATGTACGACATGTCGACGGCATCCACCGGATCGGTCGGGTTGTCAACGGCCAGAACGAGGACACCGGCGTCGCGCGCTTTCTCGATCGCCGGCACGATGTCGGGGCTGATCGGCACGACGAGGATCGCCTGCGCACCCGAGGCGACAGCCGACTCGATCTGCTGCGACTCCACTTCGGCGCCCTGGGCGGTCGTGGTCGTCTGGACGGTGAGCTCGACGCCGAGTTCCTCGGCCTTCGCCTTGGCGTCGTCGGACATCTTCAGGAAGTACGGGTTGGTGACGTCGACGCCGACCAGGGCGATCTTGATGGTGTCGTCGTCGGAGGCTGCCGGAGCGCACGCGGCGAGGCCGAGAGCGAGGCCGGCGGTGCAGGCGAGGGCGGTGAGGCGGGTGAGCAGTCGGCGCGAGCCGCTGGAAGGGTGCAGGGGCATGTCTGAGCCTTTCTAGATCTTCGTTGATCAGGATGACAACGATGTCATGTCGTCACGCTAGAGGATGGGCCACTAGTTCGCAAGGGTGAAGCGAGAAGCCTGGGCGGAGAATGTCAACGCTGTCACTCAGGACGAACGGTCACAGCCAGCCATCGAGCGTTCGAAGGAACGTCGCCAGGTCGTCGCGGAACAGGCTGTGCGTGAGCCCGGGCGCGACGCGGACCGCGTAGTCGAGACCGCGCAGACGGCGTTGCTCGTCGGGAAGGCAGACGACGCTGGGATCCGCCGCGACGACGAGCGAAGGGACGACAGCCACAGACATCGGCCCGGAACCCCGTAGGGTCGCGACGATCTCGTCACCGGTCGCCGGATCCCACCGGCGCCAGGAATCCACGTCCACCTCGATCGCATGGTCGCTCCAGCGCGGGAAGTCCCTGCGGAGGGTCGCGGAGAGTTCGGCATCGCTCATGCCGGGGATCGCCGCCAGGTCGGGGAACAGCTTCGCAGTGGTGTCGTCGTCGAGGGGCGACCAGGGCGGATCGAGGTAGATCGCGCGCTCGGGTCGCAGCCGCTCGGCGCCGCCCGCGAGCACCGAGCCGCCGAGCGAGTGCCCGATCGCGAGTGCAGGTCGACGTTGCACCGTCTCGACGACATCGGCCACGTAGTCGGCGAGCGCGTAGCTGTTCGAGCGAGGACTCCGCCCGTGTCCGCGGAGGTCGACGGCGACGACGCGGTAGCCGCGCGACACCAGGACCGGCGCCACCTCCCACCAGTCGCCCGAGTCGCAATTGAATCCGTGAATCAGGAGGGCGTCCCTCTCGCCGTCGCCGGTGATCCGTCGGTGCAGCCTCACCGCTCGCCCCAGGGGAATCCGCCGATGTCGGAGATCGTCGGCGGGTCGGCGCCCGGTCGTCCGACGGTGATCGCCGCGCAGTGCGCCGCGAAACCGCCGATCTCGACGAGATCGTCGAGATCGAGCTCCCTGGTGCGCGCGGCGTCGAGCCGTCCTGATGAGAGGATCGCCACGAGCAGCGCCGCCATGAACGAGTCGCCGGCGCCGATCGTGTCGATCACGGGAACGACGTCTGCGGCCACGTCGACCCGGAGTCGCGACGTGGCGAGGCGGGCCCCGTCCCCGCCGCGCGTGAGCACGACGAGCCCGGGTCCTCGATCGAGAAGTCGATCGATCACCTCGTCGGCGCTCCGACCCGGGAACAGCCAGGAGGCATCCTCGTCGCTGAGCTTGCCGATGTCGGTCGTCGTCAACAGGTCGTCGATCCGCGCCTCGGTGCGCTCTCGGTCCGCGATCAGCGACGGTCGGATGTTGAGGTCCAGGGACGCGAGCGTGGACGACGTTCGGGTCGTGAGCAGCCGCTGAACCGACTGCGCCCCGGGCTCCAGCCAAGCTCCGATCGACCCCGTGTGGATGACATCGGACGGTGGCGCCTCGATCGCCGGCAGCCGCCAACCGATGTCGAACCGATACTCTGCCGAACCGGAGGAGCCGATCGTGGCGACGGCGCTGGACGTGCGATCGGTGCGCACGAGACCGGCGCCGGGAACGCCTGCGGATTCCAGATGCTCTCGGAGCAGGGCCCCGTCGGAGTCCTCCCCGATCTCGCTCACGAAGTACGGGGGCAACCCCAGGCGCGCGAGGCCGACGGCGACGTTGAGCGGGCTGCCGCCGGGCGTGGAGCGTCGTGCGCCGTCGCGCTCGATGACGTCGACAAGGGATTCGCCGACGACGACCACCCTTGGCGTCGTCATGCGGGGATCTCGCCGGAACCGCGGGGGATCAGGCGGGTGGGGACGATGCGCGGCCGGGGCGGGCTGGTGTCGCCGGCGATGCGTTCGAACAACCGCTCGGCGGCGATGCTGCCGATCGCGTTCTCGTCCTGTGCGACGACCGAGACCCCGGGTTCCAGGAGATCGGCCAGGGGCAGGTCGTCGAACCCGATGAGTGCGACCCGGTGATGGGCTCCGATCTCCCGGAGCGCGCGGATGGCGCCGACGGTCACCAGGTTCTGGCCCCCGAAGATCGCGGTCGGGGGATCGGCTCGACTGAGCAGGTCGAGCACCAGCGCCGACGAGGCAGCCTCGTCGTGCACTTCCATCACGACGGGGCACTCGGTCGTCGGGATGCCGTGGCGCCCCAGTTCTTCGAGGAATCCGCGTCGTCGCTCGCTCGCCGACTGGATCATCGCTCGGTCGCCGAGAAACGCGATCTTCCGATGCCCGTGGGCGATGAGGTGCCGCGTCGCGAGGGCGGCCCCTTCGGCGTGGTCGCTGACGACCGAGTCGGCGTCGACGCCGAGCGGCTCGCGATCGATGAAGACGAGCGGCGTGCCGAACGCCTGCTCGTTGAGGAGGTAGCCCTGACTTTTGCGGATCGTCGTCAAGATGAGCCCATCCACCCGGCGCCGCAGCAGCGCCTCGACCGTGGGCTGTTCGCGCTCGGGGTCGTCATCGATGCTCGAGGCGAAGACTCCGAAACCGCGCTCGACGGCGGCGTTCTCGACGGCGCGGTGCACTGCGGCGGCGAAAGGATTCGCCACGCTCGAGACGACGAGCCCGATCGCTCCGGTCTTGCCGTCGGACCTGCGCAGGCTCCCGGCGCGTTGGTCGGGATGGTACTTGAGCTGTTCGATCGCCGAGTTGACGCGGGCGGTCACCTCGGCGGACACGAGGGGCTCACCGTTGGTAACGCGGGAAACCGTCTTGATGCTGACGCCGGCGAGGGCGGCGACATCCTTCATGGTCGGGCGACGCGGCGGGTCAGCCATCTGCGTCCTCTCGGGGGAGGGGGGTCAGCATCCGGAGACGAGAGGTTCCGCCGTGCAGATGCGGGCCGACCGCCCGGTTGAACTCTTCGTTATGAGCCGACTCTAGGTGCGCCTGGAACGCCGCGGCGTCAGCATATTCCTCGTACACCCAGAACGAGGTCGGGTCGTCACGGTCGGCTCCCGGGGTGAATGCCACATTGCCCGGTTCCTGCCGGACGCGGTCGCGGTAGTCGGCGAGGAGCCGGGCAACGGCGGTCGTTCCGACCACCGTGCTGGTCAGCTCTGCGATGAGGACGACCGCATCGGACGAGCCGGTCATCGCCGGCCCCATGAGGTCGCGGGCAGTCGCATCGTTGTTCCCTCCGCGTCCTCGATGACAACCATGTCAGTATGTCAACCTTCTACCCTGCGCGTCAAAAAAGGGCTCGAAACTAGATCTTGCGAAAGCAAGTGACTACGTTGTCAGGGTCTCGCTCGATGCCGAGTGGCCCGGTCGGTGTAGTGTTCCCACAAACACGGGAGTCCGGTATGCCGGGCTGAGAGGAAGCGACCAAAGCTTCGACCGTCGAACCTGATCCGGATCATGCCGGCGCAGGGAGGCCTTCTCTTCGGCGCAAGCCGACCCGTGCCCCTTCAACGGAAAGGGCACGTCAGTGCAACGCATCATCCCTCTCGCGGCGCTCGCCGCATCCGCTCTGCTCCTCGCCGGCTGCACCCCGCCCGCCGAGCAGCCGGTCACCCTCGTGCTCGTCACGCACGACTCGTTCGCCCTCAGCGAGGGCACGCTCGAGGCGTTCACCGACGAGACCGGGATCGTCGTCGACGTGCAGTCCGGCGGCGACGCCGGCGAGCTCGTCAACAAGCTCGTGCTCACGAAGGACTCGCCGCTCGGGGATGTCGTCTTCGGCATCGACAACACGTTCGCGTCCCGGGCGGCGTCGAACGGAGTGCTCGAGAAGTACGTGTCCGGCGACCTCACCGACGCCGAGGATGCCTTCCTCCTCCCGGCCGACTCGGGTGGCGAGTACCTCACGCCGATCGACTCGGGCGACGTGTGCGTCAACGTCGACCACGAGTGGTTCACCGCGGCGGGCATCCCGGAGCCGCAGACCCTCGACGACCTCGTCGACCCCGCCTACGAAGGGCTGCTCGTCGTCGAGGCGGCGAACTCGTCCTCGCCCGGGCTGGCCTTCCTGCTCGCGACGATCGCCGCGTACGGCGACGGCTGGCCCGACTACTGGGCGGCGCTCGTCGACAACGACGTGAAGGTCGCCGCCTCGTGGAGCGACGCGTACTACGTCGACTTCTCGGGTCCGTCGAGTGAGGGCGACCGGCCGCTCGTCGTCTCGTACGCGTCGTCGCCGCCGGTCGAGGTGCCCCCGGGTTCCACGGGCGTGCTGCTCGACACCTGCTTCCGGCAGACCGAGTACGCGGGGGTCATCGCCGGAACCGAGCACCCCGCGGAGGCGCGGCAGCTCGTCGACTTCCTGTTCTCGACGACGGTGCAGAACGACATCCCCGAGAACATGTACGTGTTCCCGGTCAACGCCGAGGCGACCCTGCCGGCGACCTGGGCGGAGTACGCCGAGGTCGCGACCGACCCCTACGAGATCGACCCCGCCGAGATCGACGCCAACCGCGAGACCTGGATCACCGAATGGGCGGCGATCGCGACCCCGTGACGTCGATCCGTCGATTTCGGGCTGCTCGGGCCGTCGATCCGTCACATGTGCCACGGATCGACGGCCGGGCCGCCGCGGCGGCGTGGGTACTCGCGGCGGCGGTCCCGCTCGCGTTCGTGGGGGTGTTCTTCGCGTGGCCCGTCGGCGCGATCGTGGCGCGTGGGCTCTTCCCCGACGGAGGGCTCGACGTCGCGGGCATCCTCGAGGTGCTGGGCCGGCCGCGCACGCAGCGCATCATCGGCTTCACGATCGGGATGGCGGCGGCCGCGACCGCGATCACCCTCGTGCTCGGGATGCCGGTCGCCTACGTGCTCTCCCGGTTGCGGTTCCGCGGGCGCGGCGTGCTGCGCGCGGCCGTGCTCGTGCCGTTCGTGCTGCCGACCGTCGTGGTCGGCATCGCCTTCCGGGCGCTGCTGCGCGGCACCCCGCTCGACGGCTCGGTGCTCGCGATCCTCGCCGCGCTCGTGTTCTTCAACGTCGCCGTCGTCGCCCGCACCGTCGCGGTGTCCTGGGAGTCCCTCGACCCCCGGCAGGAGGAGGCCGCACGCGTGCTCGGCGCCGGGCCCGTCCGGGTGTTCGTCACCCTCACGCTCCGCCGGCTCGCTCCCTCGATCGCGGCGGCGGCATCCATCGTGTTCCTGTTCTGTTCCACCGCGTTCGGCACCGTGCTCGTGCTCGGCGGGGCGAAGTACGCGACGATCGAGACCGAGATCTGGCTGCTGACGACGCAGTTCCTCGACCTGCGGGCGGCGAGCGTGCTGAGCATCGCGCAGCTCGTGGTCGTCGTCCTTCTCCTGCTGCTGACCGCCCGGGTGCGAGGCCGCACGACGGCCCAGCGGCGGTCCTTCGCCGCACGCACGCCCCGCCGCGCCGATGTCCCGGTCGTCGCGGCGACCCTTCTGATCGCGGCGGCGCTCGTCGTCCCGATCGGCGCCCTCGTGGAACGCTCCCTGCGGGTCGCGGGGGAGTACGGGGTCGGCAACTACCTCGCCCTCGCGAGCACCGGCGACCGCAACGCCCTCGCCGTGACCCCGTGGCAGGCGCTCGGCAACTCCCTCGGTTTCGCGGCCGCGGCGACCGGGCTCGCGATGCTCGTCGGCCTGGTCGCGTGCATCCTGCTCTCCCGCACTCCCCGTTCCCCGGGCGCGCGGCGCGGTCTCGACCTGCTCGACGGCGCCCTCATGCTGCCGCTCGGGGTGTCAGCGGTGACGGTCGGCTTCGGCTTTCTCATCCCCCTCAACGCCCCGCCGCTCGACCTGCGCACCTCGCCGATCCTGGTGCCGATCGCGCAGGCTCTCGTCGCCGTGCCGCTCGTCGTGCGGACGCTGCTGCCGGTGCTGCGCAGCGTCGGCTCCCGGATGCGCGAGGCCGCCGCGACCCTCGGCGCGGCGCCGTGGCGGGTGATCCTGACGATCGACCTCGGCGTCGCCGGACGCGCGGCCCTCGCCGCCACGGGGCTCGCGTTCACCGTCGCGCTCGGCGAGTTCGGCGCGACGACGTTCCTCTCCCGCCCCGACGCCGCGACGCTCCCGGTCGTCATCTACCGCCTGATCGGCCTGCCCGGGGGGGACAATGCCGGGATGGCGACCGCCGCATCCGTGATCCTCGCCGCCGTGACCGTCGCCGTCGTCGCGCTGGTCGAGCGGCTGCGGGTCGACACGGCGGGGGCGTTCTGATGGGACTCGACCTCACCGACGTCACGGTGCGCTTCGGCGCGACGACCGCGGTGGATGCCGTCAGCCTGCGCATTCCCACCGGGGAGGTGTTCGCCCTGCTCGGGCCGTCGGGCAGCGGCAAGTCGAGCCTCCTGCGGGCGGTCGCGGGGCTCGAGCCGTGCACGGGGGAGATCGCCTGGGACGGGGAGTCGGTCGTCCGGATGCCCCCGCACAAGCGGGGCTTCGCGCTGATGTTCCAGGACGGGCAGCTGTTCCCGCACCTCGACGTCGCCGGCAACGTCGGCTACGCGCTGCGGGTCGCCGGGCGGCCCTCCGCCGAGCGGGTGGCCGAGCTGCTCGAGCTGGTCGGTCTCGCGGGATTCGAGAAGCGCCGGGTGACCGACCTCTCGGGCGGGGAGCAGCAGCGCGTCGCCCTCGCCCGGTCGCTCGCCGCGAGCCCGCGGCTGCTGCTGCTCGACGAGCCGCTGTCGTCCCTCGACCGGGAGCTGCGCGAGCGGCTCGCCGGCGAGCTGCGCGACATCCTCACGGCGGCCCGCGTCACCACGATCCTGGTCACGCACGACCACGACGAGGCGGGCGTCATCGCCGATCGGATCGGCATCCTCGACGCCGGACGGCTCGTGCAGACGGGCACGCTGAGCGAGCTGCGGGCGCATCCGGCCGACGAGCGGGTCGCCCGGTTCCTGAAGTAGGAGACACCCGGACGGGGTGTCCCGCCCGGAAACATTCGCCCGATACCCTCGACGCATGGCACGAGGGGGTTCGCCTCGCGCGAGCGAGGTTCTGGCGGAACGCATCCGCGCGTCCGCGAAAGAGCAGGGCGCTCCCCGTCTCGTGGTGCTGATCGACGGGCACTCCGGGGCCGGCAAGACGACGCTCGCGACCGAGCTCGCCTACGCGCTCAAGGCGCAGCACGTCGCCCTCGACGCGTTCTACCCCGGCTGGGGCGGACTCGAGGTCGGCAGTGCGATGGTGCGGGGCGTGCTCGACCCCGACAACCCGGGCTACCGCCGCTGGGACTGGAAGCGCAGTCAGCCCGCCGAGTTCCACAAGATCAACGGCAAGAAGGACATCGTGATCGAGGGGTCGGGGAGCCTCAGCCGGGCCAACCGCGAACTCGCGACCTTCGCGCTCTGGATCCGCCTCGATCAGGTCGAGCGCAAGCGTCGGGCGATCGCCCGCGACGGCGCGACGTACCACGAGCACTGGGACCGCTGGGCGGCCCAGGAGCAGGCGTTCTTCGCGCGCGAGCGGCCCGACACCCTGGCCGACGCGATCATGGACGGTCGCACGAGCCAGCTCGTGTTCCGCGCCGACCTGTAAGCCGATCGGCCTCAGCCGACGCGCATCCAGGTCGTGCTGAAGGGACTGACCTCGGGCTGGGTGACCATCGTGTCGCCGTCGCATTGCACGGTCATCGGCACGCCGCTGCCGTCGTCGGCGGGCATCTCCGTCGAGTCGCCGGCCGCCTCACCCGCGATCGAGATCGTGTTGGTGATCGTGATGCCCGTCTCCCAGTCGGTGAACACGACCTGATCCCCCTCGACCTGCCAGCGACCGGTGCTCGTACCGACATGGCTCTGAACGACCTGCAGCTCGAGCCCGTCGGAGTCGGCGACGATCGTGAAGGTCACGTCGGCGTCATAGGTCATCTGGTCGCCGACGACGTCGAGCGTGATGCCGCCGTCGGCGGTGGACGAGGTGATCGTGCCTCCGCTGCTGTTCATGCTGTCCTGCAACTGCGTGGCCATGTCGGCCGTGTCGGCCTCCCAGGTGCCGTCGATGCAGCCGGCGAGGCCGCCCGTCACACCCGACGAGCCGTCGGACCCGGAGCCGTCAGACCCGGCACCGTCGGAACCATCCCCGCCCGCGCCGGGGGCGGCGCAGGCCGCGAGGGCGAGAAGTGAGACGGCGGCGAGGCCGGTGGCCAGGGCGAGACGTGTGCGCATGGAGATCTCCTCAGGTGTGGGTTCACCGTATCGACGGTTGAGACCGCGCGGAAGGTTGACGTCCGGGCCGTCAGGCCCAGCCCAGCTCGTGCAACTGGTCGTCGTCGATGCCGTAGTAGTGGGCGATCTCGTGCACGAGGGTGACGTGGATCTCGTCGCGCAGCTCGTCGAGGGTCTCGCTGATGGCGAGCAGCGGCTCGCGGTAGAGGATGATGCGGTCGGGCAGTTCGCCGAACCCGTACTGGTCGCGGTCGGTGAGCGCCGTGCCCTCGTAGAGCCCGAGCAGGTCGAGCGAGCCGTCGGCGGGCCGGTCCTCGGTCACGAACACGAGGTTCTCGAGTCCGTCGACCATCTCGTCGGGAAGCTCGTCGAGTTCGTCGACGACGATCTTCTCGAACTCCTCCTCGGTCAGGTCGAGGCTCACGGCTCCTCCAGCAGCTGCACGATCGACTCCTGCAGGTGACCGAGCCAGGCGTACACCTCGCCCGCCGGGGTGTCGGGCACCTCGTCGTCGTCCGCCCGGATGCCCAGCCTGTCGGCGATCACCAGCCGGAGATCGGTGAGCAGGGGGAGCCAGCGCGCGGCGGCGTCGGGGGAGAGGCGCACCGTCTCCTCGTCGAGCGCGAGGGAGACCTGCGCGGCGTTCGCGGCCTTGCGGTCGACGAGCCCGGCCCGGGTGTAGCGCGTGAACTCCTCGGCGGCGGCCTCGTCGTCGCGATAGGCGGCGGGGAACAGCCGGGTGTGTGCGGGATCGGCGCCGGCATCCGCCCCGACCACCTCGATGTACTGGTCGACGAGCGAGCGCAGCACCCCCGACTCGCCGTCGGCGAACTCGAGCACGACGCGGTCGCCGCTGCGTGAGACCCTCATGAGCAGAGCACCCTCATCCGTCGCTCGCCTTCGCCACGGTCGCCCAGAGCCCGAACTCGTGCATCGCCTCGGCGTGGCGCTCCATCTCCTCACGCGGCCCGGTCGCGACGACGGCGCGGCCGTTCTCGTGCACCTGCAGCATGAGTCGTTCCGCCTCCGCCTTCGGGAACCCGAAGTAGGAGCGGAACACGTACGTCACGTACGACATGAGATTCACCGGGTCGTTCCAGACGAGGGTCACCCAGGGGACGTCCGGCGCGACGACGATCCCGGTCTCGAGATCGGCGTCGGCCGACGGGGTGGAGTTCACCACCCGATGTGGATTCACCGTCCGGAGGACGGGTACTTCAATACTGGGGCGACCGACGGGACTTGAACCCGCGACATCCGGCACCACAAGCCAGCGCTCTACCAACTGAGCTACGACCGCCATGCGTTGCATGCGCAACCCATCGATACTACGACACCCAGGAACGCCACGCCTCCACCGTCTCGGCCGACGCGGTCTGCGCCTGCTCCGAGGTGGGGCCGGGCTGCGCGACGAAGAGCGTGCGCCGGTAGTAGTCGAGTTCGCGGATGGATTCGAGGATGTCGGCGAGAGCCCGGTGCCCGCCGGCCTTGGCCGGAGACTGGAAGTAGATGCGCGGGAACCAGCGGCGGGCCAGCTCCTTGATCGACGAGACGTCGACGCTGCGGTAGTGGAGGTGGGCATCGACGCGCGGCATGTACTTCGCGAGGAACGCGCGGTCGGTGCCGATCGTGTTGCCGGCGAGCGGCGCCGTCTGCGCATCCGGCACGAAGCGCAGGATGTACTCGTTGACCTGGTATTCGGCGTCGGCGAGGGTCACGCCGTTCGGGATCTCGTCGAGCAGCCCGCTCGTGGTGTGCATCGTGCGCACGACCTCGTTCATCTGCTCGAGCACGGCGTCGTCGGCCTTGATGACGATGCGCAATCCGGGGTCGACGGGCTTCAGGTCGTAGTCGGTGATCACGACGGCGACTTCGACGAGTTCGTCGACGCTGAGGTCGAGCCCGGTCATCTCGCAGTCGATCCAGACGAGACGGTCCGGGTTCGAGGGCATTCAGCGAGTCTAATCGCGGTGGCCGACCCCCACCGGCGGCGTGACCGGCACCGGCTCGGGCAGCTTCGGCCCGCGCCCGTCGCCGCTCGACACCTGCCGCACGCGGCGGGCGAGCCACGGCACGGCGTAGCGCCGCATCCACACCGTCGTCGGCAGCCGGGTCGCGGGGTGCCCCTCGTCGGGGCCGACCGGGTCGGGGAGCCCGAGGGCGGATGCCGCGGCGGCGAGCAGGGCGAGGTGGCCGCGGGTCGAGGGGTGCAGCCGGTCCTCCGACCACATCCCCTTCTCGGCGAGCCCCGGGATGGTCCACAGGTCGAGCACGAGACAGCCGTGCTTGGCGGCGATCGCGTGCACGTGCGCGGTGAAGATCGCCGCCCGTCCGCGGAGCATCGAGAGGTAGCGCGAGAATCCGGGATCGTAGGCGGTGCCGAGCAGGACGGTCGCCCCGCTGCCCGCGAGCTGCGCGATCCCGGTCTCCAGGTGGGCGGCGAGAGCGTCGGGATCGGGGCGCAGCGAGCTGAGGTCGTTGCCGCCGATGAGCACCGAGACCAGGTCGGCGCGCATCGCGATCGCCGCGGGGATCTGATCCTCGACGACGTGCTTCACGCGGCGGCCGCGGACGGCGAGGTTGGCGAATTCGAGCCGCCGCGCACCCTGGGCGCGCTGGTGGTGGTCGATCTCGAGGGCGAGCCGGTCGGCCCAGCCGAACCAGGGTTCGCCGGGGCCGATGACGGGGTCGCACCAGCCCTCGGTGATGGAGTCACCGAGAGCCGCGAAGCGCGTCCACTGCCGGGGAGTGTCGGTCACGGCACCAGTGTGGCGAAACGTGCCGGACGGAAGCGCCCGCCGCGAGCGGATTCGCACAGGTGTCATCCATCGTTCACCGGAGCGACCCTCGCGGGGCGAGTCAGGCGATGCGCGCCCGGATCCGCCAGGCCGCGAGGACGGTGAAGACCACCGCGCTGGAGATCAGGATGACGGCGACCACGGGGGTCGTCACCTCCCAGTCGCCGACGAGCGCGGTGATCCCGTAGTAGGCGCTGAGCGCATCGATCGCCTCGGGGTGATCGCCGACGAGCGCGGGGAGGGTGCCGGAGGTGAACTCCTGACGGATGAGCATCGCGGACTGGGCGAACGGCAGCGCGTTGACGACGTTGCGCACCGCCTCCGGGAACAGCCCGACCGCGATGAACGCCCCGGCGAGGAACCCGATGACGGTGCCGACGATCGTCGCGAGCGCCGAGAACGCCCCCGTCGTGCGAACGAACGACGCGACGAACGACCACAGGGCCGCGAAGGCGACGCAGGCGAGCACGATCCAGCCGAGGGTCGCCGCGATGTCGAGCACTCCGAGCGCGACGCCGTCGACGACGAACAGGTAGACGAGGCTGACCACCAGCACGATCAGCGTCATGATGAGCGCGACGACGACCGTCGACAGGAGATAGCCGAGCACCAGCTGACCCCGGCGGATCGGTGAGACCAGGAAGTCGCAGAAGCGTCCGGACGCCCCGTCCTCGACGAACACGCCGAGCGCGCCGAGCGACGTCGTGATGGATGTCATCGCGACGATGCCGCCGAACATCCAGCTGTCGACGAAGGCGCGCACGTCGCCCTCGTCGGCCTGCGGGAAGGCGCCGGCGATCGAGGTCGTCTGCAGGTTGGCGAGGAAGAGCGTGTAGAGCAGGAAGACGATGAGGGCACCGAGCAGCGAGAAGAACACGTTGAGACGGTCGCGGAAGAACAGCCGGAGATTCCGCCCCATCAGGTCGAGCACGACGGCCATCAGCTCGCCTCCTCGAGGTCCTGGCGACCGGTGAGCGAGAGGAAGACATCGTCCATCCGGCCGTGGCGGAACTCGAAGTCGACGACACCGTCGCCGTGATCGGCGAGGAGCCGGCGCGCCACCCCCGCATCGGGGACCCGGATCTCCCAGGCGCCGGCCCGCTCGATCGGCACCAGCCCGGCCGTCGAGGCGAGCGCGGTCAGCCCCGCGAGGTCGCGGGTCGTGACGGTCAGGATGCTGTGGCTGTGCCGGGCTCGCAGTTCGGCGGGCGTGCCTCCGGCGATGATCCTGCCGTGGTCGATGATGCTCACGAGGTCGGCCTCCTCGGTCTCCTCCATGTAGTGGGTGGTGAGGAACACCGTCAGGCCGTGACGGTCGCGGAGCTCGTGGATCGTCGACCACACGATCGCGCGGCCGGCGGGGTCGAGCCCGGCCGTCGGCTCGTCGAGGAACAGGATCGGCGGCGAGTGGAGCAGGGCCCGGGCGATGTCGACGCGCCGCCGCTGGCCGCCGGAGAGTTTCCCGTAGCGACGGCCGAGGATCTCCTCGAGGCCGATGAGGGCCGACAGCTCGCCGATCCGCTCGCGCAACCGACCGCCCGTGAGGTAGAACCGTCCCCGGGTCGCGAGGTTCTCGGCGACGGTGAGCTCGTCATCCAGCATCGAATCCTGGAAGACGACGCCGATCCGTTCGCGCACCGGGCCGGGGTCGTGCCGCACGTCGTGGCCGGCGACGGCGATCTCACCCGCGTCGAACGGCGAGACCGTGGTCACGCAGCCGATGGTCGTCGACTTGCCCGCCCCGTTGGTGCCGAGGAACGCGAAGACGCTTCCCGCCTCGACCTCGAACGAGATGTCGTCAACCGCGACGACTTCTGTGAAGCGCTTGGTGAGCCCGCTCACCCTGATCGCCGGTTCCGTCGTCACGCGGGCATCATCGCACGGGGCGCGCGACCCATCCCAGGGACCTTGTGCCCCCGGGTGGATTCGAACCACCGACAAGCGGATTAGAAGGCCGCTGCTCTATCCCCTGAGCTACGGAGGCGCGGCGCCCATCCTACGCGCGACGGAGCGGTCGGCCCAGGTAGCGTGGGCGCCATGATCCTGCGTCCCGCGGTCGCTGCGATCGGGCTCGCGGCCGTCGTGGTGCTCACCGGATGCACGCCCGCACCTCATCCCGTCGCGACCTTCCAGGTCGTCGACGAGCAGTACAAGATCGAACTCGCGACGCCCGAGCTGGTGGCCCACGCCGAGGCCCTCCTCGCCGGAGAGGAGGTCGCGGGCATCCCGCTCGGCACCGTCGTGCGCGACGACCCGGGCGTGAACGCGCCGTGGTCGTGGCACATCGATCCCGCGACCCTGGAATTCGCCGACGTCACGACCGAGGTGTGCGACGGCCTGCCGTCCTACGTCGAAGACGGCACGGTCACGAGCCCCGAGTACTGCCCGTGGAGCGCGAAGATCATCTCGATCGACTAGTTCGCGGGCGGGGGCTTCTGCAGCTCGTCGACGGGGATGTTGTCGTAGTCCCAGCGGTCGAGGTCGGAGCCGAACAGCTGCTTCGCGCGGCGCGGGTGCCGCACCCACTCCACCAGGCGGTTCTGGTACTCGCCGAGGGTCGAGTCGGAGGTGAGCCCGAAGTTCACCGAGTTCACGCGCATCGCCTCGAGCTGGTGGGCGGCCCAGTCGGCGGCGAGGTCGGCACCGGGGACGGGAAGCAGGCGCGCGGCGACGTGGGCCTCGGTGGCGACGAGCTGTGCGTGCTCCCGCGCGTCGGCGCCCTGGCTGTGCCAGCGGGCGGCGTTCTGCCCGGCGCTGACCAGCGCGGCGACGGCGGCGACGCGGGTCTCGAACTCGCGCTGCTCGACGAGGCGCTTCACCCCCGCCCGGCCGATCCCGGCGCCGATGATGCCGGCGAGCACGATCGCGACGAACGGGATGATCGCACCGGACACGATGCGCCAGCCGTCGTCGGAGGACAACCAGTCGACGATGTCGTTCCACCACTGCATGCCGGGACCCTAACCCGGGCGCGAGCGGAAAGCCCCGGGAAACGCAGCGTCAGCTGAAACGCAGGGCGTCGGCGGCATCCGTCGCGGTGCGGAATTCGCCGAGGGCGCGGAAGCCCCGCTCGCGCACGCTGAACCGCATCGCCCGGAACCCGCCACCGGGGGTCGCCTCGAGGTGCCCGAGCAGGGCGCCCGACCGGTTCGTGACGCGCCACTTGCCACTCGCGAGCGACGTGACGTGCACGCCGGGCGTGGTCACCGCGAGCGGGGCGATCGTGGGGAGGTTCACACCCCGAAACTACGGGCGACCACCGACACCCGGCTCGGTCGGCAGCACCATCTCGGCGTCGACCACGGTCTTCGTCGACCGGGCCGTCTGGGCCAGCAGGATGCCGGCCAGCACGATCGTCGCGCCGGCGATCCCGATCGGGTCGAGAGTCTCGCCGAGCCACGCCCAGGCGACCGCGAAGGCGAACACGACTTCGGCCGACGCGACGATTCCGGCCGCCGTCGCCGACAGGTGCTTGAGCGCCGAGAACGAGAGCAGGAAGGCGAGGAACGACCCGCCGACGACGGTCACGAGCAACGGGATGCCGAGCGGCAGCTCCCACGTGCCCCATTGGCCGCCGACATCCAGCGGTCGCGCGAACGTGCCCGGGTCGAGCTCCCACCAGGCGCTGAACAGGCCCCAGAACACGGAGGCGAACAGCATCGTCCAGAACGCGACGGCGAGCGGCGAGGTGCGCCCGACCTGGCGCTCGCCGACGAGGAAGTAGAACGCGAGGGTGACCGCGGCGACGGCGGCGAGGGCGACGCCGGTCGGGTCGAGCCGCGCCTCCCACGGGCGGGCGACCGCGCCGAGGCCGAGCAGGACGAGCCCGATCGCGACCCAGAGCCGCGCCTTCACCCGCTCCTTGAAGACCAGGAAGGCGACGAGCGCGACCATCAGCACGGCCGTGTACTGCAGCAGCAGCGTCACCCCGACCGGCAGGGAGGCGAGAGCCGCCGCATAGCTGGCCTGCACGAGGGCGACGCCGCCGACGCCGAGCACCGCCATCACGAGCAGCTGCCGCGGCGTCAGCCGGAAGGCGGCGCGGTCGGTGACGAGCAGCACGAGCCCCGCGAGCAGCATCGTGCCGAGCGACCGGAAGAGCGTGAGCTGGGTCGCCGAGATGCCGCCCTCCACGAGCAGCTTCGCGAGGCTCCCGTTCGCGCCGAAGAGCAGCGCCCCGAGGAGCGCGTACAGGTACCCCAACGGTCAGCGACCGAGCCCGTCGACGGCGTGCGGTTCGATCGCCGCGAGCTCGTCGGCGGTGAGAGCGGGTGCCTCGAGGGCGCCGAGGCTCGACTCGAGCTGGGCGACGCTCGACGCTCCGACGAGCGCGCTCGTGACCTGCGGGTGCCGCAGCACCCAGGTCAGCGCGAGCTGGGCGAGCGTCTGTCCGCGGCCCGCCGCGATCTCCTGCAGGGCGCGCACGTGCTCGAGGTACTCGGCCGAGATGTTCCGGGCGCTGATCCAGCGGCCCTCCGCGGCGCGGGAGTCCGACGGGATGCCGTCGAGGTACCGGTCGGTCAGCATCCCCTGGGCGAGCGGTGAGAAGACGATGCTGCCGGCGCCCACCTCGTCGAGCACCGGGAGCAGTCCGTTCTCGATGTGGCGGTCGAACATGTTGTACCGCGGCTGGTGGATGAGCAGCGGCACGCCCTCGACGGCGAGCGCGGCGGCGGCCGCGGAGGTCTGCTCGGGGGAGTAGTTGGAGATGCCGGCATAGAGCGCCTTGCCGCTGCGGACGGCGTGCGCGAGGGCGCCCATCGTCTCCTCGACCGGCGTCTCGGGGTCGGGCCGGTGCGAATAGAAGATGTCGAAGTAGTCGAGCCCGGTGCGGGCGAGCGACGCGTCGAGCGACGAGAGCAGGTACTTGCGCGACCCCCAGTCGCCGTAGGGCCCGTCGAACTGGTGGTAGCCGGCCTTGCTCGAGACGATCAGCTCGTCCCGGTGCGGCCGGAAGTCCTCGGCGAAGATCCGGCCGAAGTTCGTCTCGGCGCTGCCGGCGGGCGGCCCGTAGTTGTTGGCGATGTCGAAGTGCGTGACGCCGAGGTCGAACGCCCGGCGCAGGATCGCCCGCTGGGTGGCGAGCGGCTTGTCGTCGCCGAAGTTGTTCCACAGGCCGAGGGAGATCTCGGGAAGCTTCAGGCCGCTCCGCCCGATCCGTTCGTAGGACATCCGGGAGTAGCGGTCGGGGGCGGCGGCGTAGACGGCGAGGGGTTCGGGCACCCGCCCAGCCTAGGAGCCCGCTCGGTCGCGCCGCGGGCGCAGGCCGCGTCAGCGGACGCGGATGCGACCCTGCTGCCACAACCGGATCGCAGCGACCCGGGGGGTCGTGGAGTCGTCCTCGTCGACGCCGAGCGCCGCGTAGAGGCGCCCGATCATCGCCTCCGCCGCGCGGGTGGTCGTGCCGCGCTTGTCGGCGATCGCCTTCGTCGTCAGGCCGCTCGCGAGCATCCTGAGCATGTCGGCCTGCGCCGCGGTGACCGTGACGGTGCCCTCGTCGCCGTCGCGTCGGCCGGTGCCGCGCCCGGCGAGAGCATCGCGGACGGCGTCGGCGATGTCCTGCATCCGCCGGAGGCGGGACTTCACGACGTAGACCAGGCCCTCGGGAAGCCGGGATGCCTCGCTCACGGCGAGTTCCGGCGAGAGGTGCGAGGTGAGGACGACGATCGGGATCCACGGCCGCTCGGCCGCCATCCGCAGCAGGAGCGGCCCCGCCGAGATCCCCGATCCGAAGTCGAGATCGGTGACGAGGACGTGAGCGTCGTCACCGACGAGTTCCCACGCCTCGTCCGGGAGCCGGGCTTCGGCGACCTCGAAGCCCTCCGCGCGGAGTCCGTCGGCGACGAGCGAGCGCGTGAACGCATCGTCCTCGGCGATGACGACGCGGATGGCCGACCGCGCTTCGGGGGCCGTCACGTGCCATCCACCGCCGACCGGATCGCGTCCAGCAGCCGCTCGGTGGTGAAGGGCTTGTCGAGGGTGGAGCGCACGTTGTCGCGGAGCGCGGCGCTCGCGCCCTGCTCCGGCACGCCCGACATCGCCACGACCGGGATGCGCGGCCGGTTCTCGCCGAGCCAGTCGAGGAACGCGCGTCCCGTGGTGCCGGGCATGACCAGGTCGGTCAGGATGACGTCGACTTCCTCGCCGCCCAGCAGGCGCTGGGCGTCGGCGCCGTCCCGCGCGCCCAGCGTCGTGCCCCCGGCGTCCACGATGACGAGGGCCGCCAGCTCGCGGATCTCGTCCTCGTCGTCGACGATGAGGACGCGCAGTCCGCTGAGATCGGGGTTGGGCATCGGGACCTCCATCGGATCGGCGTTCTGTTGCGGGGCGCTGCGCGGCAGCACGAGCTGGAACGTGGTCCCGCGCCCGGGGTCGCTCGTGGCCTCGAGAGAGCCGCCGTGCGTGCGGGCGATCGCCTGCGACACCGAGAGCCCGAGGCCCGTCCCGCTCCCGATGCCCTTCGTCGTGTAGAACGGCTCGAAGATGCGGGCGAGCACGTCCGCGGGCATCCCGCTGCCGTCGTCGGACACCTCGATGACGACCCGCGCGTCGTCCCCGGTCGCCGTGAGCCGGAGGTGGCCACCGCCCGGCATCGCGTCGCGGGCGTTGGTCGCGAGGTTCATCAGCACCTGCAGCAACTGGGTCGGGTCGCCGAGGACGGCGAGGTCCTCGGGTGACGACACCTCGACCTCGATGTCCTTCGGGAGGGTGTCGCGGCAGAATTCGGCGAACTGCTGCACGAGTCCGGCGATGTCGACGAGGGTGCGCTCGCCCTCCACGCCCCGCGCGAAGGTGAGCACCTGTCGGATCATGTCGCTGCCGCGCTCGACGGTGCGCCGCATTCCCTCGAGCACGCGGAGCCGGCGCTCGTCGTTCTCGCCGGCGGCGAGCAGTTGCGTGGACAGCAGCAGCGGGGTGGGACGTTGTTGAGGTCGTGCGCGATCCCGCTGGCGAGGGTGCCGATGCTCTCCATCCGCTGGTTGCGAGCGAGCACCGCGTCCTGCACGCGCCGCTCGGTCACGTCGGTGAGGATGCAGAACACGGCATCCATGACCCCGTCGGCGCCGCGGACGGCCTGCCAGGTGGTCTCGGTGACGCGCGCGGACCCGTCGGCTCGTTGGACGACGATCTCGCCCTCCCAGCGGCCCGACCGTCCGATCGACCCCTCGATCTCGCGCGCCCGCTCCTCATCGAGCCCGAGCACGCCGCGCAGCGGCATCCCCTCGATGGTGGCGGCCACGCCGTCGCCGAGGAGCTCCTGGGCCGCCTGGTTGGCGTACTCGATGACGTCGCCGAGGCCGCGCATGATGATCGCGTCGTGGGCGGCGTCCATGAGCATCGCCTGGGCGTGGATGCGGCGGGAGTCGTCGATGATCTGACGGCGCGCCTCCTCGATGTCGGTCACGTCGCGCACCTGGATGCCGAGGAGATCGCCGGCGGGGAAGCCGCTGACCTCCATCCAGCGCTGGAGTCCCTCGTCGAAACGCCGCCTGACGAGCGGACGATGAGTGCGCATGGCCTCGCGGAGCATCTCCGCCCCGTCGGGATCCGGGAGATCGAGGTCCCAGAGCGAGGTTCCGAGGAGGTCGTCGGCGCCTCGCCCGAGGAGCGCGGTGGCGCGCGAATTGAGGAAGGTGATGCGCCAGTCCGCGTCGACGAAGGCCATCGCGTCATCGATCCCGTCGAGGGCGCTGGTGAGCCGGGTCTGGGTGCGATCCAGCGTGCTGCGGACATCCACGAGCTCATCCCGGTCGTGGGCGACGCCGACGACCCCGATCACGACGCCGTCGCGGATGATCGGGGCGTTCAGGGCCGCCACGTGGAACGGCGTCCCGTCGGGCCGGACGCCGCGGAGCTCGTACCGCTGCACGGTCCCACCCGCGGCCGCCTCGAACGAGTCCCGCACGCGCTGCCGGTCGTCGGGGTGCACGGCGTTCACGGCCGTCGTCCCTTCCAGCTCCTCCCAGGCGCGGCCGGTGCGCGACTCGAGAGCCGCGTTCGCGGCGACGAGATGTCCGTCGAGGGACATCACCCAGATCGCCGCGGACGTCTCGGCGAATGCGGTGTCGATCGCGAGGCGGCGCAACTCGTCGTCGGCGACGGTCATCGCGACCCCCGGCCCGCGGAGCGTCGCCCGAACCTGCCGGGTTCGGGTCGCCTGATCCGCATCTGGTCCACGTCGACCACCGCGGTCCTGGTTGGGCGGACCGCCATGCGCAGAGCCTACGGGCTCCGGTCGTCCACCGATATGGGGTCGGATCCCCCCTTAGGGGCGCAGTTCCGCGGCCGCGGCGTCGAGTTGCTCGAGGACGCCGGCGACCACCCGCTCCCGGGACTCGACGGGGACACCCCCGTCGGCGAGCATCCCGAGCGCGAGGACGCAGCTCGCGACCCGGCCGTTGACCTCCCCGCGGACGAGCAGCTCGAGTTGCGCGGCGGCCTCCTCGTCCGCGATCCGCACGCGGGTCGCGAGTTCGTCGAGGGCGGCGCGTTCGCTCGCCACCTGACCCTCGAGCTGTCGGTTCGTCGCGTCGAGAGCGACCGCCGTCGCCGTGGCGGATGCGGCGGTCGCGAAGACGAGCGGGAAGACGAGCAGCAAGGCGAGGTCGGAGTATTGGAACGGATCCCAGGGCAACAGCGTTTGCAGCGCCGTTCCGGCGAGACCGGCGACGACCACGCCGACGCGGCTGATCACCGATCGCTGGGCGCCGGTGAACCGGGAGGGGCGGACGAACGCGTAGACCCCCACGAGCACCAGGGTCGACGCGACGATCCCCAGGACGACCTCGGCGACGCTGATCCAGCCGTCGTCCCGGTACGCCTCGGGGATCAGCAGCGGAGCGGTCTCCGCTGCGGCGAGGAGCGCGGCGAACACGGGTCGGCCCAGCTCGAACTCACGGGACGCGCTCCGGACGGAGACGCGGCCCGAGGCTCGTGGCACGGTCACGGGAGAGGATGCCGTGAAACTCGCCGTCCGGCTCGCGAGCTCGTCGAGGCGGTCCGCGATCGCCCGCGCGTGGGGAGCGTCGAGGGCCGCGTTCTCGCGCAATCCGGCGCGGATCTCGTCGATCGCCGGACGGAGGGCGTCGGCGGCGGCACGCGACATCCGCTCGGCGCGGGCGTCGGCGCCCTCGGCGGCGCGCGCGGTGGCGTCGTCGACCGCCAGGCCGAGGGCGGCGCGCGTGGCGAGGAGGCGGCGGTGCTCGTCCCACCGGGCGAGCGCGTAGGTGAGCAGCGGCATCCAGCACAGCGAGGCGAGGGTCCAGAAGCCGACTCGGTAGACCCACTCCGGGTCGAGTCCCGCGGCCGCGGCCACGGAGCCGCCGATGAGGCCCCTGGCCACGCCGATGCCGCCCCAGAGGAGCACCTGCGCAGCGCGCACGACGCGGCCGTACCGGCGACGGGAGATCGCGGCGACGGCCGCCGCCCAGAGCGTCGCCCCCGCCATCTGGAGGAGGAGCGAGAGCGCGATCCAACCCGCATCCGGAAACCCCGTGGCGAGTTCCTGGACGACGACGACGGTCGACGCGAGCGCGGTCGTGACGGCCCATCCGGTGAGGTTCGCGGCCCACGGGCCTGACAGCGCTTCAGCGGTCGACGTCATGGGCGTCCTCGTCAGGTGGGGAAGGAACGGGCCGGCTCGCGGTAGGGACCATGGGTCACCGGAGCCGGCCCGAGGCGTCACCCGGTCCCCCCGGACCGGGTCCCGTCGGTCCGAACTCCGACGGATGCTTTCCCCCTTCGACGAGTGTCGGACGCGCCGGCGCGCCCGGCAAACCGAGTCGGGGGCGGATGTTCGCTTCCCCGAACGATTTCGCGGGAACGTCCCCCGGAATGGGGTCGACGATGCGCTCCTGGGCGTCTGCTGGGCATCCCTCCCGCGGGCCGGCCGGCGGAGCTACGTTCGGGTCATGTCCGACAACACGATGACAGGTCAGCGCTGGGTCGCCTTCGGCCCGGCGGGGGCCATCGGCTCCATCCACCGCACCGACGGGGGCTTCCTGGTGAAGCTGCTCGACGCTCCCGAGGGACGCGAGTACCCGACGCTCGAGGTCGCGAAGAGCGCCCTCCACGCGTCGCTCCCCAGCGGTGCCGACTGGCCGGAGTTCCGCGAACACTGATCCATCCACCCGGGGCAGCAGTGCAGCTGTCCTCCCCAATCGACGTCGCCCGGCCGCGTTCCGCAGATCGCGAGCCGGGCGTCGTCATGTCCGGGCCCCTTCGGGATCGTGGGGGATCGGATGCCGGACGCCACTTCACGGCACGAGCGGGCGCCGGCATCCGACCACACCACGAAGGAGAACCGAAGATGTCCGACCAGATCACGCTCACCGGGATCGTCGCCACGCCGCCCAAGCACATCGTCACGAATGAGGGGCTGCAGATCACCTCGTTCCGCCTCGCGTCCACGCAGCGCCGGTTCGACCGCGCGCAGGACAAGTGGGTGGATGCCGACACCAACTGGTACACCGTCACCGCGTTCCGCGCCCTCGCGGCGAACGCGATCGGGTCGATCCTCAAGGGCCAGCGGGTCATCGTCTCCGGGCGGCTGCGCATCCGCGACTGGGTGAGCGGCGAGAAGACCGGCACGACGATCGAGGTGGATGCCGACAGCCTCGGTCACGACCTGACGTTCGGCACCTCGGCCTTCACACGGACCCCGCAGGCCACGACGACGGCGGACACCCCGGAGAGCGCGGAGGCGGCGGAGCAGATCCCGGCGTCGCCGGAGGCTCCGGAGCCCGAGGTCGACGGCGCGACGGTCGATGACCTCGCCGAGGCGCGGGCGAAGCGGCCCAGCGAACTGCCGGTCCCGTTCTGAGCTACTCCAGCCCGAACGCCCGCAGCAGGGTCTGCGGCTTGTTCGGGGGAGCGGGGAAGCGCTCGCCGGCCTGGTGGAGGCGCAGCACGGTCTCGCGCACCCGATCCTGCAGCTGGTTGAGGGCCCGGGTGCGTCCCTTCGACTCCGCGGTCAGGCCGGGGAACTCGGCGACGGTCGCGACCCACTGCTTGTCGCTCTCGCGGCGCTCGAGGAAGTACGAGTAGCCGCTCACGTCTGTCGCCATGGTGCCTCCGGTCGCCGGTCAGTCCGAGGCTAGCCGGTGCGCCCGTAGAATCGTCCCGACCCGGAGATCGACCGGGTCGGGACGGGGACTCCTCATGTCGAGCCGCATCGCACGCGCGGGACTCGTCGTCGCGCTCGCCGCGGCCGGAGCCCTCGCGCTCGCCGGCTGCGTCGACGCCCCCGAGCCGACGCCCACCCCGACCAGCGCGCCGTCGTCGGCTCCATCCGGCCCCGCCGCGCCCGAGATCGACCTCGACGGTTCGGCTGTCGACAACCTGCCCTACTTCGATCAGGTGAACACCGCGCTCATCGCCGCAGGCGGCGCCCTCGACGGCCGCGCCTTCATCGACAACCTCGTCGCCGCGGGTTACCCGAAGACCGACATGGAGGTCACGCCCGACCGCACCGCGATCAACGGGGTGGCCGACAACATCCAGTTCTCCGTCCGGCTCAACGGCACCTGCCTGATCGGCCAGTACGGCAACATCGGCTACGCCTCGACGACCGTCGACCTGCTGAGCACCGGCCGCTGCCTCGTCGGCGCCACCCGCCCCATCGACTGGTGAGGTCCGGGGCGCGTCCCCGTCGTCCCTAAGCTGGAGCCATGGCCGAATACATCTACTCGATGGTGCGCGCCCGCAAAGCGGTCGGCGAGAAGCTCATCCTGGACGACGTCAC
>CAZPJC010000006.1:19378-47228 GCA_964586645.1 uncultured Schumannella sp. | reverse complement strand
CGTCGGTGAACTCCGCGTCGGTGCCCTGGACGTCGAGCAGCTCGACGTCCTCGGCCCCGTCCGGCTCCTCCTCCACGGCAGGCTCCTCCGAGTCCGCGACGCGCGGCTCACCCGTCTCCGGGTCGATCCGCCGCTTGTCGTGGATCTTCGGGGCCTGCTCCTCGCCGTCCTGCGGCGTCTCGTCCTGATCGGCTGCCATCTACTTCTTCGGCTCCTCGTCGTCGACGATCTCGGCGTCGACGATGTCCTCGTCGGTCGACTCGGTGGCGGGCTCCTCGGCCGAGGCGTCCGGCTCCGTGGTCGGGGCGGCGTAGATCGCCTCGCCGAGCTTCGTCTGGCTCGCGTTCAGCTTCTCGAACGCGGCCTTCACCGCGTCGTCGTCCTCGCCCTGGAGAGCGGCCTTGAGCGCGTCGACGTCGGCCTGGACCTCGGTCTTCACGTCATCCGGCAGCTTGTCCTCATTGTCCTTGATCAGCTTCTCGACCGAGTAGGAGAGGGTCTCCGCCTGGTTGCGGGTCTCGGCCGATTCGCGCCGCGCCTTGTCCTCGGCGGCGTGCTCCTCGGCCTCGCGCACCATGCGCTCGATGTCCTCCTTCGGCAGCGACGAGCCGCCGGTGATGGTCATCGACTGCTCCTTGCCGGTGCCCTTGTCCTTCGCGGACACGTGCACGATGCCGTTGGCGTCGAGGTCGAAGGTGACCTCGATCTGCGGCACGCCGCGGGGCGCCGGCGCGATGCCGGTGAGCTCGAAGGTGCCGAGCGGCTTGTTGTCGCGGGTGAACTCCCGCTCGCCCTGGAAGACCTGGATCGCGACCGACGGCTGGTTGTCGTCGGCGGTCGTGAAGGTCTCGCTGCGCTTGGTCGGGATCGCCGTGTTGCGCTCGATGAGCTTCGTCATGATGCCGCCCTTGGTCTCGATGCCGAGGCTCAGGGGGGTGACGTCGATCAGCAGCACGTCCTTGCGCTCGCCCTTCAGCACGCCGGCCTGGAGGGCGGCGCCGACGGCGACCACCTCATCCGGGTTGACGCCCTTGTTGGGCTCCTTGCCGCCGGTGAGCTTCTTCACGAGCTCGGTGACGGCGGGCATGCGGGTCGATCCGCCGACGAGCACGACGTGGTCGATGTCGGCGACCTTGATGCCCGCTTCCTTGATGACGTCCTGGAACGGCTTCTTGGTGCGGTCGAGCAGGTCGGACGTCATCTGCTCGAACTGCGCGCGGGTGATCGACTCGTCGAGGTTGGCCGGGCCGTTCTCGGTGAGCGACAGGTATGGCAGCTGGATGCTCGCACTCGTCGAGCTCGACAGCTCCTTCTTCGCCTGCTCGGCGGCCTCCTTGAGGCGCTGGAGGGCGATCTTGTCCTTGCTGACGTCGACACCGGTCGTGTCCTTGAACTTCTTGATGAGGTGCTCGACGATGCGCTGGTCCCAGTCGTCGCCACCGAGGCGGTTGTCACCGGCGGTGGCCCGCACCTGGATGGTCGAGAAGTCGTCGTCCTTGCCCACCTCGAGCAGGCTGACGTCGAACGTTCCGCCACCGAGGTCGAAGACGAGGATGAGCTCGTCTTCCTTGCCCTTGTCGAGCCCGTAGGCGAGGGCGGCCGCGGTGGGCTCGTTGATGATGCGGAGCACGTTGAGGCCCGCGATCTCGCCGGCCTCTTTCGTGGCCTGGCGCTCCGCGTCGTTGAAGTACGCCGGAACGGTGATGACGGCATCCGTCACGTCCTCGCCGAGGTACTGCTCGGCGTCGCGCTTGAGCTTGCCGAGGATGCGCGCCGAGATCTCCTGCGGCGTGTACTTCTTGGCGTCGATGTTCTGCTTCCAGTCAGTGCCCATGTGGCGCTTGACGGAGGCGATCGTGCGATCGACGTTGGTGACGGCCTGGCGCTTGGCGGTCTCGCCGACCAGCACCTCGCTGTCCTTGGTGAAGGCGACGACCGACGGGGTCGTCCGGAAGCCTTCGGCGTTCGCGATGACGGTGGGCTCGCCACCTTCGAGCACGGCGACCACCGAGTTGGTGGTTCCGAGGTCGATTCCGACTGCGCGGGCCATGTGCGTATGTACTCCTTGATAAGTGGATGCGACTGGGTTGAGCCGCGATGTATCAAGTTTGCACCTGTGGATAACTCCTGTCAAGCGGAGTTGAGCCACCGCGGCTCAACCCTGGGCGAACGTCCAGGGAGTAGCGTTCGAGCAGCCCGCATCAGTGCCGATACCGGGCGTTCACCTCACGGAAGTAGCGTGCCCGCATGACCGACCCGACGCCCGGATCCGTTCCGACTCCGCCCCCCACCGCGAACACGCAATCCATCGGGGCGCTCGGCTCGGTGAGCCTCGAGCCCGACGACGGCAAGGTCGTCCCCCGCACGCAGGTCGTCTCGTGGGCGCTCTGGGACTGGGCGACCCAGCCGTTCAACTCGGTCATCCTGACCTTCGTCTTCGCCTCGCTGTACCTCGTCTCGGACAGCTTCCTGCCGGCCGACGTGGCCGCCCTCGCCGACGGCGACCCCGCGAAGGATCAGGCCCTCGCCGGCCTCTCGAGCGGGTACGGCCTCGTCACGACGCTGGCCGGCATCCTGATCCTGCTGCTCGCCCCGGTGCTCGGCCAGCGGGCGGACGCGACGGGCCGCAAGAAGCGCACGCTGATGCTCTTCACCGCGATCCTCGCCCTCCTGCAGTTCGCGCTCTTCTTCGTGCACGCCGACCCGGCGTACTTCTGGCTCGGGGCCGCCCTGCTCGCTCTCGGCGCCGTCGTGTCGGAGATCGCGGGCGTCAACTACAACGCGATGCTCCACCAGGTGTCGACCCGTCGCACCATCGGCAAGGTCTCCGGCCTCGGCTGGGGCCTCGGCTACATCGGCGGCATCGTCGCCCTCGTCATCGTCGTCGCGCTGACCTTCGCCGACTGGTTCGGCCTCGACACCTCCGACGGGCTCGCCTACCGGCTCATCGCGGTCGGCGCCGCCGTCTGGACCGTCATCTTCTCGATCCCGATCTTCCTCAACGTGCCCGAGTCGGCTCCGGCGGCCGACCCGGAACGCCGCAAGGTCAACTTCTTCCAGAGCTACGTGCTGCTCGTGAAGGACCTCATCCGGCTGTTCAAGAACTCGCGTCCCGCGTTCTGGTTCCTGTTCGCGAGCGCGATCTACCGCGACGGTCTCGCCGGGGTCTTCGCGTTCGGCGCCATCCTGGCCTCCGTGGCGTTCGGCTTCTCGGCCAACGAGGTGCTGATCTTCGGGATCGCCGCCAACGTCGTCGCCGGGGTGTCGACGATCTTCGCCGGACGCGCCGACGATCGCTTCGGGCCGAAGGCCGTCATCGTCTTCGCGCTCGTCGGACTCGTCGCCATGGCTGTCGTCGTCTTCGCGTTCCACGACGTCGGCAAGGTGATCTTCTGGGTGGGCGGTCTCGTGCTGTCGTCGTTCGTCGGCCCCGCTCAGGCGGCCAGCCGCTCGCTGCTGGCGCGGGTCACCCCGGTCGGGCTGCAGGGCGAGATCTTCGGCCTCTACGCGACGACGGGCCGAGTCGCCTCGTTCCTGTCGCCGGCGATGTGGACGCTGTTCATCGCGATCTCCGGATCGACGATCTTCGGCGTGCTCGGCATCGCGATCGTGCTGCTCGTCGGGCTCGTGCTGCTCGTCTTCGTGAAGCTGCCCGACCTGCGAGCCGGCAGCCACACCCCGCTGCCCGGCGCCCTCGACTAACGCAGCAGGGCGTAGGCGATCAGCAGCATCGTCACCCCGAAGCCGGTGACGAAGTTGAGCCACAGGAAGCGGCGCCACCCGCGATTCGCGGTGGGCGCGGTGTCGTCGGTGACCCGCCACCAGCCGGCGACGTTGATCGCGTAGGGGAGGGCGAGCACGGCGGCGAGCGGCCCCGGCCACTCCGTCGCGAGCAGCAGGATGCCGGCCAGCAGATACAGCACGACCGACAGCCGCACGGTGCGGCGGGCGCCGATGACCGTCGCGATCGAGCCGATGCCGCCCTCGCGGTCGGCCACGACATCCTGCACCGCGCCGAACGCGTGCGACGCCGCACCCCAGAGGAAGAACGCGGCGAGCACCGCGAGCAGCGCGGGGGTGAAGGTCGCGCCGGCGAGCAGCAGGCCGTAGACCGCGGGACTCACGAAGTGCGTGCTCGAGGTGAGCGAGTCGAGCACGGGGCGCTCCTTGAAGCGCAGGCCCGCGGCCGAGTAGGCGACGACCGCGAACAGGCTCACGGCGAGCGCGACCCAGCTCGCCGGGTTCCCGACGACCACGAGGTAGACCACGAACGGCAGCGCCAGGATGCCGGACAGCCCGAGCACGAGCCGGTGCCACCGCGGGTCGAGCAGCGCGCCCTCGACCCCGCCCTTGCGCGGGTTGCGGAGGTCCGACTGGTAGTCGAAGACGTCGTTGATGCCGTACATCGCGAAGTTGTAGGGCACGAGGAAGAACAGCGTCCCGACGATCAGCGTCGCGTCGACCTGCCGGGTCGTCATCAGGTAGGCCGCGGCGAACGGGAACGCGGTGTTCACCCACGACAGCGGGCGGCTGGTGAGGAACAGCGCTCGGATCATGCGTCACCGCGTCTCGACACGCGCTCCGCGCTACTCGACGACCGATGGCTGAGCAGGGACCAGAGCGACGGCAGCAGCACGAGGCCCGCGACCGCGTAGGCGAAGTCCTCGAGCGGGGCGACCCCGATCTTCGCGCCCGAGATGAGGGCGGGATCGTAGCCGACGATCCCGGTCGCGACGAGGACGTTGTCGAACACCGCGGTGAGGATCAGCACGACGATCGCGGCGAGGCCGATGCCGCGCCAGGACGGCGAGCGGCGGACGACGACGGCGATCACGGCGACGAAGGCCGCTACCCCGAGGAACGGCGCGTTGAGCATCCAGTAGGTCACTGGTCTGCACTCCCGGTTTCGATACGCGGCCGGCTGCGCCGGGCGCTACTCAACCCGCGGGAGAGGGCGGCGTAGGCGTTCATGATCGTGAGGATCAGGAGGGTGAGGAAGAAGAGCTCCTCGAGGGGGAGTTCGGGGGCGATCAGGACGCCGGTGAGCAGACCCGGGTTGCCGCGGAAGAAGATGCCGAGGCCGATGCCCGCGAGATCCCAGGCGACGAAGAACGCCATCCCCGCGACGTAGACGATCGCGGCGCGCAGGGGAGCAGCGGCGAAGAACAGCTTGAACCGCAGATCGAGCACGACCATCCCGGCGATCGACACGAGCAGTGCGCCGAGGTACAGGAGGCTCACCCGAGCATCCGTCCCGCCGTCGCCGTCGTGACCGAGCTCAACGGGGTCGGGAGCGGCCCGGCGGTCGTGTCGCCGCGCAGGCGCTTCACGAGCACCTCGGCCGAGATGAGGCACATCGGCAGCCCGATGCCGGGGATCGTCGACGACCCGACGTAGTAGAGGTTCTTCACCTTCTTCGAGGCGTTGCCCGGGCGGAAGAACGCGCTCTGCTTCAGCACGTGGGCGGGGCCGAGGGCCGTGCCCTTCCAGGCGTTGATGTCGGCGACGAAGTCGGCGGGGCCGACCGTGCGGCGCAGCACGATGCGGGTCGCGAGGTCGGGGATGCCCGCCTCCTCCGCGATCCGTGCGATCACCTGGTCGGCGAGGGCCTCGATCCGCTCGTCCCCCGCGCCGTCGAGGCCGCCCGCGCCGAGGCCCGGGTCGGCGGGCAGCGGCACGAGCACGAACACGTTCTCGGTGCCCTCCGGCGCGACCGTCGGGTCGACGCCCGACGGCTTGCAGACGTAGAACGACGGGACGTCGGGGATGCGGGGCTCGCGCCCGAAGATCGCCTCGAAGTTCTCGGCCCAGGCCTGGGCGAAGAACAGCGTGTGGTGTTCGAGCTCCGGGAGTTCGCCCTGCACGCCGAGGTAGACGAGCAGCGCCGACGGCCCGGCGACCGCCTTCTGCCAGTACTCCTCCGGGTAGGAACGGGATGCCGGCTCGGTGAGCAGCACGGTCTCGGTGTGGTGGAGGTCGGCGCCCGAGACGACGAGATCCGCCTCGACGACCGACCCGTCCGCGAGCTCGACGCCCGTCGCGACCCCGTCGGTCACGACGATCCGGCGCACCTCGGCATCCGTCCGCAGCTCGGCGCCGCCCGAGCGAGCGAGTTGCTCGATCGAGGCGATCACCCGCGTGAAGCCGCCCATCGGGTAGAGCACGCCGTCGACGAGGTCGAGGTGGCTCATCAGCGAGTACATGCTCGGGGCGAGCGCAGGCGCCGAGCCGAGGAACACGGCCGGATAGCCGAGCACCTGACGCAGCCGGATGTCCTTCACGGTGCGGTTCACGAGCTTGTCGAGCGGCTCGAGCAGCAGCCGCCCGAGCCGGCCGCCCTGCGCGAGCACCTCCCCGCGGAAGACCGGGCCGAGCTTCACGAACGTGGAGTAGAGGAACCGTTCCTTCGCGAGGTCGTAGATCTCCTTCGCGCGGTCGAGGTACTTCGCGACCCGGAGCGCCGAGCCCGGCTCGATCCGCTCGAAGGACTCGAGGGTCTCCTGCACGTCGGCGGCGACATCCACCGGGATCCTCTCGCCCTCGGCGAAGACCCGGTATCCGGGGTCGAGCTGCACGAGGTCGAGCTGCGCCGCCGCGCTCGTGCCGAGCAGCCGGTAGAAGTGGTCGAACACCTCGGGCATGAGGTACCAGGAGGGTCCGGTGTCGAAGCGGAAACCGTCCTTCTCCCACGAGCCCGCGCGTCCGCCGAGGTCGGCGTTGCGCTCGAGCAGCACGACGTCGTGACCCTCCCGGGCGAGCAGTGCGGCCGCGGCGAGACCGCCGATCCCGCCGCCGATGATGACGATGCGACTCATGCCCGGCCGCCCATCGTCGCCGCGAGCGCGACGCGCAGCTTCACCGGGTCGGGCACGCGCACCCGGGTCGTGATGAGGGTGGCTGCCGGGGTGCGCCGGATGCGGCGCGACAGCTCGGCGAAGAGCCCGTGGGCGAGCGCCACCGCGCGGCGGGAGTCGCGCGGCAGCAGCGGCAGGGTCGCCGCCGCCCGGGCGAGGTCGGAATCGATGTCGTCGAGCAACCTGATCTTCTCGTCGTCGGTGAGCCGGGACACGTCGACCCCGGGGAAGTAGCTGCGTCCCAGCTTGTCGTGGTCCGCCGCGAGGTCGCGCAGGAAGTTGACCTTCTGGAACGCCGCGCCGAGAGCACGCGCGCCGGTCTCGAGCGTGACGATCTCGGCCGGCGTGCGCTCGTGCCCGACGAGGAAGACCTTCAGGCACATCAGCCCGACGACCTCGGCCGAGCCGAAGACGTAGTCGGCGAAGCTCGCCTCGTCGTGCACCGTCTCGTGGAGGTCGGCGCGCATCGAGGCGAAGAACGGCGCCGTCAGCTCGGAGCCGAATCCCGCCGCCCGGGCGGTGCGCGCGAAGGCGTGCACGACGAGATCGGCCGAGTAGCCCTCCTCGAGCGCGCGTTCCGTCTCCTCCTCATAGGCGTTCAGCAGCCGGCCCGCGGCGAGCCGGTCGAGCCCGGCCTCCTCCGCGCCGCCGTCGACGATCTCGTCGGCGACCCGCACGAGCGCGTAGATGTTCTCCACCGACTGACGGATGCCGGCGCCGAGCAGGCGGGACGCCATCCCGAACGACGTCGAGTAGCGGCGGATGACGAGGCTCGCGGTCTGCTGCGCCACGTCGTCGTAGAGGGTCAGGCGCGGTCCCCCGTCGCCGCCCCGGTCGGGGCTCACTTGACGCGCCCGAGGATCGCGTCGGCGACCGGGTGGAGTTCCGCGCGCAGCGATGCCGGGATGTGCGGCTCGACCAGCCGGGCGAGGGCGCGATTGGCGTAGTACCGCGCGAGCCCCTCGGCGAAGCCCCGCGCGCCCGACTGCACGAGGTGGGCGCGCAGCCGCGCCGCGCCGTCCTCGTCGAGGTCCGGGTCCCCGAACAGGGTGCTCAGCTCGTCCCACCCGGGCGCCGAGGCCGCGTAAGCGATGAGCACGGTGCGCTTGCCCTCGCGCAGGTCGCCGATCGTGGACTTGCCGGTCTCCTCGGCGGTGCCGAACACGCCGAGCACGTCATCCACGAGCTGATAGGCGATGCCGATCTCGCGGCCGAAGTCGCCGAGCGTGGCGACGGTCTCCTCGCCCGCGCCGGCGAGGATCGCTCCCGCCTGCAACGGACCCTCGAACGAGTAGACGGCGGTCTTGAGCCGCTCCATCGCGAGGATGTCGTCGACGTGCGGGTCCTCGGAGCGCAGGGCGAAGTCGATGTCGATCAACTCGCCGGCCGCGCTCGCGAACAACGCCTCGTCCATGACCTCGAGCAGGCGGCCGCGCACGGCGTCGCCGACCCCGCTCTTGTCGATCAGCCGATAGGCGTTGAACAGGGCGAGGTCGCCCGCGATCACGGCGGCGCTGATGCCGTGGTGCTCGGCCGCCGCGTTCTCGACTCCGGCCGCGACGGCCCGGTTCTTGAACGCGCCCGAGACGTTGGGCAGCCCGCGGCGCACGAAGTCGCGGTCGATGACGTCGTCGTGCACGCACAGCGAGGTGTGCAGCAGCTCGAACGCCGCCCCGACATACGCTGCGGCCTCCCGATCGGTGCCGCCGAGCGACTCGTACGCGGCGAACACCATGCGCGGGCGGAACCGCTTGCCGCCCGTCGTCGCGGCCTCGATCGAGTCCCAGAGGGCGAGGTACGCGGCCCCCAGGGGCGCCGCGCGCTTGCGGGCTAGGCTGAACAGACGCGCCAGAACGGCGTCGACCTGCGACTGCCGCTCCGCAGCCGTCGCGACACCCGCATCCATTCAGGCAGACTATCTCCCCCATGTCGCAGCCCCCAGGTCCTTCGGCCCCCGAGCAGGTCGTGCTGGTCTCCGAGGCGGGCGAGCCGATCGGCACCGCCGACAAGGCCTCGGTGCACGGCGACGACACCCCGCTGCACCTCGCCTTCTCGTGCCACGTCTTCGACGCCCGCGGCCGCATGCTCGTCACCCGTCGCGCGATCACGAAGCTGACCTTCCCGGGCGTCTGGACGAACGCGTTCTGCGGGCATCCGGCCCCCGGCGAGGAGATCGAGGATGCCGTGCGCCGCCGGGGCTTACGCGAACTCGCGCTGCCGATCGGCGAACTCGACCTCGTGCTGCCCGACTTCCGCTACCGCGCCGTCGACTCGGGCGGTGTCGTCGAGAACGAGATCTGCCCCGTCTACCGCACGGTCGCCCGCGACGACCCGATGCCCAAGCCCGACGAGGTCGACGACTGGGCCTGGGTCGTGCCCGCCGATCTCGTGAAGGCGGTCACGGCGACGCCGTTCGCATTCAGCCCGTGGCTCGTGCTGCAGCTCAAGCAGTGGAAGCCCACCCCACCCCCACCCGCGGGTTGAGTGCCGCCGCAGGCGGTGTATCGAAACCCCTCAGCTCCCCGGCGAACCCGCGTCGGTCGACGTGACGTCGGTGCGGTGGAAGTTCATGAACGACCGGGATGCCGTCGGCCCCCGCTGCCCCTGGTACCGGTTGCCGTACTGACCCGAGCCGTAGGGGTTCTCGACCGGCGAGCTGGTGCGGATGAAGCACAGCTGGCCGATCTTCATGCCGGGCCACAGCTTGATCGGCAGCGTCGCGACGTTGCTCAGCTCGAGGGTCACGTGACCCGAGAAGCCGGGGTCGACGAAGCCGGCCGTCGAGTGCGTCAGCAGCCCGAGGCGTCCCAGGCTCGACTTGCCCTCGAGCCGCGCGGCGATGTCGTCGGGCAGGGTCACGAGTTCGAACGTCGACCCGAGCACGAACTCGCCCGGGTGCAGGATGAACGGCTCGTCGGGCTTCGTCTCGATCAGGCGGGTCAGCTCGGGCTGGTCCTCGGCCGGGTCGATGAACGGGTACTTGTGGTTGTCGAACAGCCGGAAGAACCGGTCGAGCCGCACGTCGATGCTCGACGGCTGGATCATCTCGCGGTCGAGCGGGTCGAGGCCGATGCGGCCCTCATCCAGCTGCTGACGGATGTCGCGGTCGCTCAGGAGCATGGGACGAGGCTATCGGGCTCGGCTACACTGTCGAAGTCGGTGACGGGGCTCCACCCCCTCACCGATACGCGGATGTAGTTCAATGGCAGAACTTCAGCTTCCCAAGCTGATAGCGCGGGTTCGATTCCCGTCATCCGCTCATCGCTCGAACGTAACCCATCTGCACGATGTCGGAGCCGCGCTCTACTCTCGTTCCCAGCCGCAACAAGCGGTCGAATCGGAAGGGAGGGGATAGCGCATGGGTAAGCCATCGAAGTCCGCTCTGTCCAAGGCTGGAAGCACTCTCGCCTCGAGTAGTTCTTCTCAGTCGGCCAAGTCCAAGGCGGGCTCGACGCTCGGCAAGGGCTGACGATTCGGGACGCGCCGTGAGGCGACGACGCGTCCCACCCTTCTTCATGGGCCGTTCTTCCTAGGCCGTCAGTTAGCGTGGACGGCATGGCTGTCTTCTCCCCCGACGTCGTCGCCGCGGTGCTGCATCACATGAACGACGACCACATCGAGGACAACGTGCTGATCGTGCGCGCGTTCTCCGGCCGCGAGGTGCGGGACGCGACGATGCACGACCTCGACGAGCACGGCGGCACGTGGAAGTACGTGTCCGAGGGCGAAGACCTCGAGCTGCACATCCCGTGGCCGGGAGCCCCGCTGTCGGAACGCGCCGAGATCCGCCGCGACGTCGTCGTGCTGTACGACGCCGCCTGCCAGAAGCTCGGCGTCGAAGCGCGCCCGCACTGATCCGATGAGCACCCTGCTGACATCGCCGAACCGGATCGTCGCGCTCGCGCTCGGCGTCGGATTCGCGGCGTTCGGCATCCTCTCTGCGGCCACCGGGCGGCCCCTGCTCGGTGCGCTCCTCGTGGTCGCGGCGGTGCTGCTGCTGGTGACGGGGTGGCGAGGGATCGGGCCCGCCCGGGTCGCGAACATCGCGGCGGGGACGACCTGGCTGGCGCTCGGCTACGCGGGGCTGTTCCTCGTCGGCACGGAGTTCAACGTGCTCGGGCTCACCGCTCTCGACGAGGTGGTGCTCTTCGCCGCGGCCGTCGTGCAGCTTGCGGTCGGACTCGGCGCCCGGCGCGACCGGGAGCCGGTCACCGCCTGAGGTCGAACTCCATGCGCGGCAGCGCCCGGCCCGGGATCGAGCCGCTCGGGGTGACGCCGATCGTGCGCGCCCCGTACCGGGCGTAGAACGGCTCGGCTCCCGGGTCGGCGTCGAGGCCGACCGCGTGGATGCCGCGGGCCCGGGCCGTCGCGAGCGCGTCGGCGAGCAGCATCCCCCCGATGCCCGTGCCGATGAACGGAGGATCGATGAACAGAGCCTCGAGCTCGGACCCCGCCAGGAGGCGGAAGCCGGCGACGGCTCCGTCGATCTCGGCGACGACGACATCCGGAAGCTGCTCGGTGCGCACGGTCAGCTCGGCGCGGCACGCCTCGAGGAACTCAGACGAGTACCCCCAATGCCCCTTCGACCGGAGCGCGAGCTCCGACAGGATCTCCTCGTCGCCCGGCCGCCCGGGACGCAGCACCGGCACGCCCATCCGCTCAGATTACGGTGGACCCGTGACCCCGACGCGCTGGACCGCCGGCACCCGCAGCGCCCTCGGATTCGCCGCGCTCGGCGCCGGGTTGCTGCATCTCGCCCTCGCGGTCGGCTCGGTCCCCGGGCTCGCGGCGGGGCTCGCGGTCGTCGGCGGCGCCGAGTTCCTCTGGGGCGTGCTCGCGGTGTCCCGTCCCGGCGTCCCGCTCCCGCGTGCGGCGATCGCCGGCGCCCTCGTGCCGCCGAGCGTGTGGATCGTGCTGCTCCTCCTCGCGGTCGACGGGCCCCGGCCGCTGCCGATGCTCGCCGCGACCGCGCTCGACCTCGCGGTCGCCGTGCTCCTGGCGACCGGGCTGCGCCGCGAGCCGCGGGCCGAGCCCCGGCATCCCGCCGTCGGCATCCTGGTCGCCGGACTCGTCGTCGCCGCGATCACCGTGCCGGCGCTCATCGCCACCGAGGTCACCGCGCAGCTGCCGGCGCCCCCGCACGAGGAGCCGCTCCACTAGGAGCGCCTCCCGGGGTATGCCACACTAAGGGTGTCCTAACCGAGGAGTCCCCGTGTCCGTCATCCCCTTCTCCCAGGCGCTCCGCGAGCGCACCTGGTCCGGTCACGGCGAGAGCGAGGGCGCCGGCTTCATGCACGACCTGATGACCGGCAAGGGCACCCGCGAGGACTACGTCGCGCTCGTCGCCCAGCACTACTTCGTCTACGAGGCGCTCGAGGCCGCCGCCGCGACCTTCGCCGGGGATGCCGGGGCCGCGCCGTTCATCAGCCCGCAGCTCACGCGCCTCCCGGCCCTCGAGATCGATCTCGAGTTCCTGCTCGGGGCGGACTGGAAGCAGCAGATCACCCCGGTGCCGACGACCGAGCGCTACGTCGCCCGCATCCGCGAGATCGAGGCCGAGGGCTGGGCGGGCGGCTTCGTCGCGCACCACTACACCCGCTACCTCGGCGACCTGTCGGGCGGGCAGGCGATCGGCCGGCTCATGAAGCGCCACTTCGGGTTCGAGACCAACGGCATCCTGTTCTACCTGTTCGACCAGATCGCCGACCCGAAGGCGTTCAAGGAGACCTACCGCGAGCAGCTCGACGCCGCCGGCTGGGATGCGGACGAGCGCGAGCGCGTCATCGACGAGGTGCTGTACGCGTACAAGCTCAACACCGAGCTGTTCGAGGACCTCTCCGCCGCCAAGGCCGCCGCCTAGCCCCCGCGGGTCGAGTGCCGCCGCTGGCGGCGTATCGAAACCCGCCCCGAGTAACCCTCTGGTCGGGTTTCGATACACCCGCTGCGCGGGCACTCAACCCGCGGCGATGCCGGGGATCGGCTGCACCGTCGACATGAACCGGCGCACGGCGGGGTCGACGATGATGTCGCTCGGACGCAGCGGGCGCGTCAGGTAGAGCCCCTCGAGTTCGGTGATGCGCGACAGGGCGACGTAGGTCTGCCCCGGCGCGAACGACCGCGGGCCGAGGTCGACGATCGCCTGGTCGTAGGTCTTGCCCTGGGATTTGTGGATCGTGACCGCCCACGCGAGCCGGAGCGGGAACTGCTGAAACTCGGCCACGACATCCTTGCGCAGTGTCTTCGTGGCGGGTTCGTAGGAGTACTTGTAGCGCTCCCAGATCGCGGGCTGCACCTCGAAGTCCTCGCCGTCGACCTCGACGGTGACGGTGTCGGCGATCTTCACGACCTCGCCGATCGTGCCGTTCACCCAGCGCCGGTCGATGCCGGTGTCGTTGCGCAGGAACATGACCTGCGCGCCGATCTTCAGCTCGAGCCTCTCGTCCGCCGGGTACGACCGGTTGCCGAAGTCGCCGGTCACCTCGGCGACCGCCGACAGCGCACGCCCGGGCAGCTTGCCGAGGCCCTGCGCGTTGATGCGGTTCACGGCCGCGTTCGTCGTCGCGAGCGTGATCGCGCCCTCCGTCGGCGCCGGGCGCGCACCCACCGAGTTGAGCCGGTGCGCCATCTCGGCCGTCACCGAGCCGTGCCGCACCGCGGTGAGCAGTTGCTTGAACTCGAGTTCGTGCTGCCGGTGGATCGTCGTCAGCTCGAAGATGCGCAGGTCGGCCTCGTCCCAGACCTTCGCGTCGAAGAACCACATCGAGCGGTAGTGGTCGGCGAAGTAGGCGCGCTCGTCGTTCTCGCCCGGCACGGGCGCCAGCTGGTACGGGTCGCCGAAGAGGATGATCTGGGTGCCGCCGAACGCCTCGTGCGGGCGACCGCGGGCCTGGCGCAGCGAGCGGTCGATGGCATCCATCAGGTCGGCGTTGACCATCGACACCTCGTCGATCACGAGGGTGTCGATCGCGGAGAGCAGCTTGCGCACCTCGGGGCCCTGGTCGATCTCGTGGTCGGCGATCACCCCGATCGGCAGGCGGAACAGCGAATGGATGGTCTGCCCGCCCACGTTGAGCGCCGCGACGCCGGTCGGCGCGCAGATCGCGAGGGTGTGCGAGGAGTGCCAGGACAGGTGCTCGAGCAGCGTCGACTTGCCGGTGCCCGCGCGGCCGGTGACGAAGATGTGGTCCCGCGTGTTCTCGATCGCGGCCACGACCGCCGCCTGCTCGGGCGACAGGTCGGGGAGATCCACCGGGCGAGTCTAGACCGGGGGCTCCGCGGTGCCCGGCCGCCGCGGGCGGTTCGTAGGATGACGAGGGTGCGACGCGCGGTGGTGGCCTGGGTGGTCGTCGTCGTGCTCGCGCTCGGAGCGGGAGCCGGCGCCGTCGTCGCACTCAACGCCACCGCCTTCGGCGCCGCCGGATTCGTGCGGGTCTACCTCGAGGCGCTCTCGCGGGGCGACGCCGCGGGCGCGCTCGCGATGCCCGGGGTGACCGTCGACCCGCGCGTGCGCGCCGACTTCCTCGCCGACGACGCGCTCGCCGGGCCCTCCGCGCTGCGGGAGATCACCGTCGCCCCCGGCGACGACGGCACGGAGATCGTCACCGTCGCCTGGACCCGGAATGGGACGGATGCCGTGTCGGCCTTCACGGTCGAGCGCACCGGGTCACGGCTCGCCCTGTTCCCCGAGTGGGCGTTCGCCGTCTCCCCGGTGGCGACACTGCAGCTCGCGATCGACCACGACCCGCGGTTCGACCTCAACGGCGTCGCCGCCGAGGCCGCCGCCCCGGCCGCGTTCGCCGTGCTCGTCCCAGGCGTCTACCGGCTCGACCACCACTCTCGGTACCTGCAGGCGACCGCCGTCGACCTCGTGGTCGACCGCCCGGCGTCCGAGCTGGGTGCGGCCCTCGACGTGCAGCCCGCCGACGGGTTCCTCGAGCGCACCACCGCGCAGGTGCACGACGCCCTCGACGCCTGCGTCACCCAGGAGGTGCTCTTCCCCACGGGGTGCCCGATGGGCCACGCGATCGTCGACCGGGTCGCCTCGACCCCGGCCTGGTCGATCGTCGAGTACCCCGACCTGACGATGGAGCCCGCCGCCGAGACGGGCGCCTGGCTCGTGCGGGGCGAGGGGGTCGCCCACCTGCGCGTCGACATCCGCTCGCTGTTCGACGGCAGCGTGTCGACCTTCGACGAGGACCTGCCGGTGGCGGCGGAGTACCTCGTCACGATCGGCGCCGACGAAGCCACCCTGCGGGTCGTGCCGCGCTACTGACGCTGCTTCGCGCGCGCCTCGAGCATGGCGTTGTACTCGGCGAGCTCGGCATCCCCGTCGCGCTCTGCCTTGCGGTCGCCGCGCTTGGCCTCGCGGGCGTCGCTGCGGCTCCACAGCACCGCGACGAGCACAGCGAGCACGACCGTCGGGATCTCGCCGACGCTCCAGGCGATGGCGCCCGCGTTCTGCTGGTCCTGCAGCGGATCCGCGCCCCAGGTGCGGCCCATCGCGCCGTACCAGTCGGCGAGCAGCAGCCCTTCGCCCTCGACGAGCGACAGCCCGAAGAACGCGTGCATCGCCATCGTCGCGAGCAGCAGGATCAGCCGCAGCGGGTACGGCGGCCGCCCGGCGACCGGGTCGATGCCGACGAGCGTCTGCGCGAACAGGTAGCCCACGATCAGGAAGTGGATGATCATCCAGGTGTGCCCGACGTGGTCCTCGGTCGCCCAGCGGAAGATCGGCGTGTAGTAGAACACCCAGAGCGAGGCCGCGAACAGCCCGCCCGAGACGAGCGGATGCGTGAGCACCGCCGCATACCGGGAGTGCACGAACAGCAGGATCCACTCGCGCGGCCCGCGGCTGCCGTCCTCCCGCTTGTCGATCGCCCGCATCGCGAGGGTGAGCGGCGCGCTGAGCACGAGCAGCACCGGGATCGCCATGCTGAGCAGCATGTGGCCGAGCATGTGCGCGCTGAACAGGTACTGCTCGTAGACGTTGAGCGCGCCGTTCGTCACCCAGAGGATGCCGAGCATCCCGGCGATCCAGAGCACCGCGCGGTACCAGGGCCAGCGGTCGCCGCGCCGGTGCAGCCGCCACACGCCGGCGAGGTAGAACAGGATGCCGAAGCCGACGATCAGCGTCCACATCAGGTCGAAGTTCCAGGCCGTGAGCCACCGGTCGGGGGTGAGCTCCGGGGGCAGCGGCTTCTCGGTGAGCACCTCCGCCGGGGTGAGGACTCCCGTCTCGGGGGCCGTGTCGGAGACCGGTTTCGCCGTGCGGGCGAGGGCCGCGGCGACGCCCGACGCGATGCCCATCACCGCCAGCTCGGACGCGACGAGCAGCCAGAACCACCGCGGCGCCGCGCCGGCGGTCACCTTTCCGACCAGCCACCGGCGCTGCAGCACGCCGAAGACCCCGAGGATGCCGAGCGCCGCGACCTTCACGATCACGAGAGCGCCGTACGGCGTCAGCAGCCCGGGCAGTTCGCCCACGCGGATGGCGGCACTCACGTAGCCCGACGCCGCGACCACGACGAACGCGATGAGCGCGATCGTCGAGTAGCGCGGCAGCAGCACCGCGAGCCGGCCCGGCGTGAGGACGGGCCGCACGAGCACGAGGGTGAGCAGCCCGCCGACCCACAGTGCGGCGAAGATCGTGTGCAGCCAGATCGACGTGAAAGCCAGATCGTGACTCGAGCTCGACGCCGCGTGGCCGCCGTCGGCGGAGAGCGGGATGAGGCCGAGACCCGACGCGACGAGGACGATCGCGAGGAGGGTGCGGTTGCGCACGGCGAAGCAGACGACGGTGAGCAGCGCGCCGATCAGCACGACGACGAGCCAGGCCCGGCCGATGGCCACCTGGGAGAGGAAGGTCGCCAGTTCGGGCCCGACGCTCGCGTCGAACCGGAGCTGCGACTGGAAGATGCTCGAGTAGGTGAGGAACGCGGTGATCGACCCCGCGACCGTCCACACCCCGGCTCCCGCGGCGGCGACATCGAGGGCCCGGCCGTACTCGGGCTCGTCGGGGTCCAGCGCGAACACGGCGAGCAGCAGAGCTCCCAGGGTCGTCGCGATGCCCAGGTTGACGAGCAACTTGGCCAGCGGCAGGCCCACCAGCACGACCTCGTCGCCCGTGCTCAGCGGCCCCGGGGTGGCTCCGCCCCCGATCGCGAGGGCGACGAGCACGGCCGCGAACGCCGCCGCGAGGAGCGCGGCGGGACCGGCGATCCAGGCGAGACGGGGCACCCGACGAGCCTACGTCGGCACACGGCCCGCGTTTCGCGCCCGGGAACGACGAAGGGCGCCGACCACGTAGTCGGCGCCCTTCTGAGCCATGTCGTTACTTGACGGCGGCCTTGAGCTTGCTGCCCGCGGAGATCTTCACGCCCGTGCTCGCGGCGATCTGGATCGTCTCACCGGTCGCGGGGTTGCGGCCCTGACGCGCGGCGCGCTGGGTGGGCTCGACGCTCAGCCAGCCGGGGATCGCGACCTTCTTGCCGTCCTTGAGGGACTTCGAGAGCACCGCGAAGAGCGAGTCCACGACGGTGGAGACCGCAGCCTGGCCCTGGCCGGAGTCCGCGGCGATAGCGGCGACGAGGTCCGCCTTGTTGATCGTGTCAGCCATTGTGTCCTCCTCGGACCTTGTGTGTTTCTGGTGGCGGCCGGAGAAGAACGCCCCCGGAACCGCCTTGAAACTAACAGCAAACACCGATGATTCCGGGCATTTCGACCCCCGTGGCGCACATCGTCAGGAAATGCGAAGAACCCCCGGCCTCGGAAGGACGGGGGTTCTTGAGTCGCGGCTCGACCAGCGAGCGGGACTTACCAGCTCGACTTGGTGATGCCGGGCAGTTCGCCGCGGTGCGCCATGTCGCGGAAGCGCACACGCGAGATGCCGTAGCGCGAGAGGTTGCCGCGGGGGCGACCGTCGATCGCGTCGCGGTTGCGGTAGCGCACCGGCGACGCGTCGCGGGGGAGCTTCTGCAGGCCGACGCGGGCGGCCTCGCGGCTCTCGTCGGTTCCGTTCGGGTCGACGAGCGCCTTCTTCAGCTCGAGCCGCTTGGCGGCCCACCGCTCGATGATGACGGCGCGCTGATCGTTCTTGGCGATCTTGCTCTTCTTGGCCATGTGGTTACCGCTCCTCTCGGAATTCGACGTGCTTGCGGATGACCGGGTCGTACTTCTTCAGTACGATGCGGTCGGGGTTGTTGCGACGGTTCTTGCGCGTCACGTACGTGTAGCCGGTGCCGGCGGTCGACCGGAGCTTGATGATGGGACGGACGTCCTGCTGCTTCGCCATCAGATCTTCTCCCCACGGGCCAGGAGGTCCTGGACCACAGCCTCGATGCCGCGGGCGTCGATCACCTTGATGCCCTTGGCGGACAGCGTGAGGGTGACGTTGCGCCGCAGCGACGGCACGTAGTACTTCTTCTTCTGCACGTTCGGGTCGAAGCGGCGCTTCGTGCGGCGGTGCGAGTGCGAGATGTTGTGTCCGAAACCGGGAACGGCTCCGGTCACCTGGCAGACAGCTGCCATGGTTTCCTCCAATTGGGGCGGATCGCTCCGCCCGGCTACCGTGAGGCGATCGCCTCACCCAAGGTCACTTGTCGGCATGCCGAGCCCCGATCGCTCGGGTGGCACACAAGAAGCCCCGTCTCCGGGACAACTTGTCGAGTGTACGTGAGGATGCCCGCCGCGGCAAACGGCCGCCGTGATGAGGAACGCGGCCTCCCTCGGCTCAGCAGTCCCCGTACCAGAAGTGCTGGCTGTAGAAGACGACGAGCACCCCGCTGTCGAAGCGGGCGATCGTGCCGACCGCGTCGTACTCGTCGGAGGACGGGTTGACCCGGTCGAAGCCGATCCACTCCGAGACGCCGTAGGTGCCGAGGTCGACGATGCCGGCACCGATCGCCGTGTCCGCGGTCGCCCGGGAGTCACCGACGCGCAGTCCGCCGAGCGTGCTGATCGGGATGCCGCCGGCCGTCGAGGCGCCCGTCACCTCGACTTCGAGCGCTCCGACCGAGCCGACCAGGCCCGGCGAGCGCAACACGATGCCGCCGAAGTCGTACTGGGTCTGCAGGGTCGAGCACGACCCCTCCTCGCCGGCGCTCGTGACGACCGGCGTGGCCCGGAGAGCCGCCCCCAGCACCGCCGCAGCCGCCGCCGCGTCGCCCGAGTAGTCGATGGCGCCGATCTGGCTGCCGTCGGCCCGGATCACCGAGACGATCGACGAGTTCACCAGCACCTCGACCGGCGCGTCGACGTCGACGGCCGGCGGCTCGGGGGCGGGCGTCGCCGGCGTCGGGGTCCCCGTGGCGACCGGCACTTCGGACGGGAACGGCCCGCCCGTCTCGGTCGGCGTGGGTGTCGGGCTCGCGCCGCCGCACGCGGCGAGCAGGAGCAGCCCGGACAGGGCGAGGGTGACGACGAGGGGCTTCTTCATACTCACTCGACGCCTCCCAGCGGGTGTCGGGTTGACCGGATGCGGTCATCCTGTCGTGCGGGAGCACTCCGGGCAAGAGCCGAACACGTCGACGACGTGCTGAGGACGGGTGAAGCCGTGCTGCGCCGCGACCCGCTGCGCCCATTCCTCGACCTCGTCGGCCGCGATCTCGACCGTCGTTCCGCACGACCGGCAGATCAGGTGGTGGTGATGGGTGCCGGGGGTGCAGGCGCGGTACAGGCTCTCGCCGTCCTGCTGGAGCGAGTCGGCATCCCCCTCGACCGCGAGGTCGGCGAGCGCGCGGTAGACGGTCGCGAGCCCGACCGTCGAGCCGGATCCCTTGAGCGACGCGTGCAACGACTGCGCGCTGACGAAGCCCTCGGACTCGCCGAGCGCCTCGCGTACCGCCTCGCGCTGCCAGGTGTTCCGCTTCACGCCGCTCTCGCCGTCCTTCCCTGCACCCGTCCGATGATCCTGCACCCCAAGTAGATCAGGAACGAGATCGTCGTGACATACGGGCTGATCGGCACGCTCGCGCCGAGGGCCAGCAGGATGCCGCCCACGAGCGACACCGTCGCGAAGGTGACGCTCAGCACCGGCACCACGACGGGCGACGACGAGACCCGCAGCGCCGCCGCGGCGGGGGTGACGAGCACCGACAGCACGAGCAGCGCTCCGACGACCTGAACGCCGATCGCGACCGAGAGCCCGAGCAGCACCATGAACGCGATCGACAGCGCCCGCGTCGGCACCCCGCGCGCGGCCGCGACCTCGGCGTCGACGCTCGCGAAGGTGAGCGGGCGCCAGAGCACGAGGAGGCCGAGCACGACGATGCCGCCGACGACGGCGAGCACCCCGAGGCGCGGGTCGTCGACGGCGACGATCTGCCCGGTCAGGAGCCCGAACTTGTTGGACGCGCGTCCCGGGTACAGGGCGAGGAACAGGATGCCGAGCCCCAGCCCGAACGGCATCAGCACCGCGGTGATCGAGTTGCGATCGCGCGCCCGGGCCCCGAGGAGGCCGATCAGCACGGCGGCGACGAGCGAGCCGGCGATCGATCCGCCGACGACGCCCACCCCGGTGAGCAGGCCCGCCGCGGCTCCGGCGAACGACAGCTCGCTCACCCCGTGCACCGCGAAGGCGAGATCGCGCGACATGACGAACACGGCGATCAGACCGCCGGCGATCCCGAGCACGACGCCGGCGAGGATCGAGTTGCGCAGCAGCCAGATCAGCTGCCCGTAGTCGCTGAAGTCGAAGAGGGCGCTCCACCAGTCCCCGGTCACGGCAGGTCCCCCGCGTGATCGTGCTCGTGCTCGTGCGCGTGCGACTGGTCGGGCGCGCCGACGATGACGACGCGTTCGCCGCTGCGGATGACGTCGATCGGCGCCCCGTAGAGCTCGCTCAGCACGTCGCTGCGCAGCACCTCCTCGGGCGTGCCGATGCGGAAGCCGCCGCCCGCGAGGTAGAGCACACGATCGACGGCGCCGAGGATCGGGTTCACGTCGTGGGTGACGAACAGCACCCCGAATCCGCGCTCCCGGCGGTGACGGTCGATCAGGTCGCTCACCACCCGCTGCTGGCGCAGGTCGAGGGACAGCAGCGGCTCGTCGCAGAGCAGGAGGTCGGGCATCCCGGCGAGGGCCTGACCCACGCGCAGCCGCTGCTGCTCGCCGCCGGAGAGACGGGAGACCGGCACGCGGGCGAGATGCGTCGCCCCGACGTCCTCGAGCACCGCGTCGATGCGCGCCCGCCGCGCACGGGTCGGCAGCGCGACGCCGTACCGGTGTCCGTCGATGCCGAGGCCGACGAGGTCGCGGCCGCGCAGCGCGCTGCCCTCGTCGGCGAGGCGCTGCTGCGGGATGTAGCCGATCCGGCGGTCGCCGTGGTGCACCGGGTCGCCGAGCAGCTCGATCGATCCCGCGGCCAGCTCGTGCTGCCCGAGGATCGCGCGCAGCAGGCTCGTCTTGCCCGAGCCGTTCGCGCCGAGCACCGCGACGAACTCGCCTCTCGCGAGGCTCAGCTCCAGACCCGACCACAGGCGACGGCCGCCGAGCACGAGCTCGGCGGCGTCGATCGTCAGGACGGTCTCGCTCATCTCATGAGCGAGTCTTGCAGCAGGTCGATCAGGCCCGCTTGCCAGCTCACGTAGTCCGAACCCGCCGGGAGCGTCTCGGTGACGCCGAACCACGGCACGCCGCTGTCGCCCGCGACGTCGATGACGGCATCCGTCTGCGGTCCGCCGGTCTGGTCGTTGACGACGACGACGGCCGCCTCCGGGATGAGGTTCAGCACCTCCTGGAGGAGGGCGGGTGCGACATCGGTGTCCTCCTCGATCGCCTCGGTGAAGTCTCCGGGCGTGAGGTTGACGAGTCCGGCGGCGCTCAGCAGGTAGAGCGGCACGGGTTCGGTCACGATGACGCCCGCGCCGGAGTGCTCGACGGCGAGCGCGGCGACGCGATCCTCGAGCCCGGCGATCCCGTCCTGGAGGTCGGCGACGCGCGCCGCCCGCTGCTCGTCGGGCTGCAGCCCGTCGAGCGCCGCGGCGATCTCGTCGACGAACGCCGACACGGTGGGGTAGTCGTACCAGACGTGCTCGTTCGACTCGACGTCGACCTCCGCGGCGTCGACCGCGTGCAGGACCACGGCCGTGGTGTTGCCCGAGGCCTCGAGCATCTCGTCGACGAAGTCGTCGTAGCCGCCGCCGTTCGCGATCACCAGGTCGGCTTCGGCGAGCGCGAGCTGGACCCGGGGGTTGGCCTCGAAGCCGTGCGGGTCGGCCGACGGGTCGTCGATGATCGACGTCACGTTCGCATCCGGCCCCGCGATCGTCGCGGCGAGGTCGCCGTAGACGTTGGTCGACGCGACGATGCGCAGCACGCCGTCCTCGGCGGGGTCGGTCGGGGCGGCGCAGGCGGTGAGGGCGACCGCCGTTCCGAGGGCGAGCAGGGACGCGAGGAGGCGGCGCTTCATGTCGGCGACACTATCCGTAATTGAGAACAGTTGTCAAAACGGTTCTCAATAAGGGTTCAGTCGAGCAGGAGAGCGGGCTCCTCGATGACCGACGCGAGATCGGCGGTGAAGCGGCTCGCGACATCCCCGTCGACGATGCGGTGGTCGAACGCCGCCGACACCGTCGTGACGTAGGCGGGGCGCACCTCGCCGTCGACCACCCACGGCTTCTGCTTGATCGCGCCGAGGGCCACGATCCCGACCTCGCCGGGGTTGAGGATCGGCGTGCCCGTGTCCATCCCGAACGAGCCGAGGTTCGTGATCGTGATCGTGCCGTTCGACATGTCGGCCGGCGTCGTCTTGCCGTCGCGAGCGGTCACCGTGAGCTGCTCGAGGGCCATCGCCAGCTCGCGCAGGCTCAGGTTCTGCGCGTCCTTGATGTTCGGCACGATGAGCCCGCGCGGGGTCGCGGCGGCGATCCCGAGGTTCACGTAGTGGTGGACGATGATCTCCTTGTCGGTCCACGTCGAGTTCACCGTGGGGTTGCGCTGCACCGCCCAGATGACGGCCTTCGCCATCACGAGCAACGGGGAGACCCGGATGCCGGCGAACTGCGCGGAGTCCTTCAGCCGCCGGGTGAACTCCATCGTGCGGGTCGCGTTCACGTCGGTGAACACGCTCACGTGCGGCGCCGTGAACGCGCTCTGCACCATCGCCGTCGCGATCGCCTTGCGCACGCCCTTGACCGGGATGCGCTCCTCCCGCTCCTGCGGCCAGGCCGGGGTCTCGATGTTGCGGAAGACGCTCGCCTGCTCGGCGCCGCGCACGACGTCCTCCCGGGTGATCTCGCCGCCGAGACCGGTGCCGGTGACCGTGGCCAGATCGACGTCGAGGTCCTTCGCGAGCTTCCGGATCGGGGGCTTCGCGATGATCGGCAGGGCCGATCCGCTCGTGGTCGGGCGCCGGGCCGACGCCTTCGCGCCGTCGGCGGTCGTGCCCTCGGCCGTCGTCGCGACCGCGCCCGGGCGACGACGTCGGCGGGTCGCCCCGTGACCCGACGACCCGTAGCCGACGAGCACGGCACCCGAGCTCTCGCCCGCGGGGTCGGCGACCTCGCCCACGACATCCGCCTGGCGCGGTGCCTGCAGCTCGATCGTGCCGCCCGCCGAGTCGACGCGGATGATCGGGGCGCCGACCTCCACCGTCGCGCCCTCTTCGAACAGCAGCTCGGTCACGGTGCCGGCGAACGGCGACGGCAGTTCGACGAGCGACTTCGCGGTCTCGATCTCGACGAGCACCTGGTTGACCGTGACGGTGTCGCCGGGCTTGACCTTCCACGAGACGATCTCTGCCTCGGTGAGGCCCTCACCGACGTCGGGGAGGGGGAATTCCTGTGCCATCCGGGTGCCCTCCTAGTACGCCAGCGCGCGGTCGACGGCTTCGAGAATCCGATCGGCGTCCGGCAGATAGGCCGATTCGAGCTTCGCCGGCGGGAACGGGGTGTCGAATCCGCTCACCCGCAGCACGGGCGCCTGCAGCGAGTAGAACGCGCGCTCGGCGATCGTCGCCGCGATCTCGGAGCCGACGCTCACGTGACCCGGCGCCTCCTGGGCGACGACGAGCCGCCCGGTCTTCTGCACGGAGGACAGGATCGGCGCGTAGTCGATCGGCGACAGCGACCGCAGGTCGACGACCTCGAGGCTCGTACCCTCCTCGGCCGCGATCTCCGCCGCCTGGAGCAGCATCGCCACCATCGCGCCGTGGCCGACGAGGGTCGCGTCGGTGCCGGTGCGCACCACCCGGCTCGCGTGCAGCGGAGTGTCCGCCGCCGCGCGGTCGACGTCGCCCTTCGGCCAGTACCGGCTCTTCGGCTCGAAGAACAGCACCGGGTCGTTGCTCCGAATCGCCTGCTGGATCATCCAATAGGCGTCGTGCGGGGTCGCCGGGCTGACGACGCGCAGGCCCGCGGTGTGCGCGAAGTACGCCTCGGGGCTCTCCTGGTGATGCTCGACCGCGCCGATGTGGCCGCCGTACGGCACGCGGATGACGACGGGGAAGGACTGGTTGCCCTCGTTGCGGGCCGTGAGCTTCGCGAGCTGCGAGGTGATCTGGTCGAAGCCCGGGTAGATGAACCCGTCGAACTGGATCTCGCAGACCGGGCGGAAGCCGCGCAGCGCGAGGCCGATCGCGGTGCCGATGATGCCCGACTCGGCGAGGGGGGTGTCGAGCACGCGGTTCTCGCCGAACTCGGCCTTGAGCCCCTCGGTCACCCGGAAGACGCCGCCGAGCGTGCCGATGTCCTCGCCCATGAGCAGCACGCGGTCGTCGGCGGCGAGCGCCGCGCGCAGGCCCTCGTTGAGCGCCTTCGTCATCGTCATCGACTCGGTCGTCATTCGGCCACCTCGTCCAGCGACGCCTCGTACGCGGCGAGCCAGGCCCGCTGCTCGTCCATGAGCGGATGCGGATCCGAGTAGACGGCGAACATCTTCTCGGCCGGCGGCAGGCCGAGCGCGAGGGTGCGGGTCCGGACGTCGGCGGCGAGATCCTCGGCTTCGGCGGAGACCTCGGCGAAGAAGGCATCCGACTCGCCCTTCGCGCGGAGGAAGGCCTCGAAGCGCGTGATCGGGTCGCGCTCGCCCCAGAATCTGACGTCTTCGTTCTCGCGGTACTTGGTCGGGTCGTCGCTCGTGGTGTGCGCACCCATCCGATAGGTGAGCGCCTCGACGAACCGCGGGCCGCCGCCGGCGCGGGCCTCGTCGAGCATCGTCGCGCTGACGGCGTAGGAGGCGAGCACGTCGTTGCCGTCGATCTGCAGCGACGGGATGCCGAACCCCGTGCCGCGCAGGTACAGCGGCGTGCGCGACTGGCGCTCGACCGGCACCGAGATCGCCCAGTGGTTGTTCTGCAGGAAGAACAGGATGGGCGCCTGGTAGCTCGCGGCGAAGACGAAGGCCTCGCTGACATCCCCCTGGCTCGTCGCGCCGTCGCCGAAGTACGCGACGACCGCCGCATCGGACCCGGGGTCGCCGGTGCCGGTCGCGCCGTCGAGGGTGAGCCCCATCGCATACCCCGTCGCGTGCAGCGCCTGCGACCCGATCACCAGGGTGAAGAGGTGGAAGTTGCCGGTCTCCGCGGGGTTCCAGCCGCCGTGGCTCAGGCCGCGCAGCAGCTCGATGATGCGCATCGGGTCGAGTCCGCGGATGCGGCCGACGGCGTGCTCGCGGTACGCCGGGAAGATGTGGTCCTGCTCGCGGGCCGCGTAGGCGGAGCCGACCTGAGCCGCCTCCTGGCCGAGGCTCGGGATCCACAGGGCGAGCTGGCCCTGCCGCTGCAGGTTGCCGGCCTCGATGTCGAAGCGGCGGGTGACGACCATGTGCCGGTGGAAATCGCGCAGCTGCGCGTCGCTCAGCCCGGCGATCTTCTGCAGGTACGGGGCCGTGACGTCGGATTCGACGAGGGATCCGTCCGGCGAGAGCAACTGGATCGTCGCCTCGGTGTAGGACATGCTGCCTACCCTAACCGGGCGTTTTCGACCGCCTGCGGGAGGGTTGCCACAACGCGAGCGGCGGAATCCAGGAGTCTCTCGACAGACTCCTCCTCGCCGATCGAGATCCGGATGCCGTCCGAGCCGAGCACGCGACCGACGATCCCGCCGTCCTCGAGCACCGCGGCGACCGCCGAGGTCTCGTCGCCCGCCGCGACCCAGACGAAGTTGCCGTGCGGTTCGGGCACCGTCAGCCCGGCGGCGAGCAGCCCTTCGTACACCCGCGTGCGACGCTCGACGAGTTCGTCCACTCCCGACAGCAGGTCGTCCTCGACGTCGAGCGCGGCGATCGCGGCCCGCTGGGCGGGCTCGGTGACGGCGAGCGGGATGGCGGCGCTGCGCGCGGCATCCAGGATGTAGGACGCGCCGACCGCCCAGCCGACGCGCAGGCCGGCGAGACCGAACGCCTTGGAGAAGGTGCGCAGCACGACGAGGTTCGGGTGGTTCTCCAGCTCGACGAGGCCGTTCACCGCGTGCGGGTCGGTGACGAACTCGAAGTACGCCTCGTCGAGGATCACGAGGACCGTCGGCGGCACCTTCGCCATGAACTCCGTGAACTGGGCGGTCGTGACGATCGTCGAGGTGGGGTTGTTCGGCGAGCAGACGATGACGACGCGGGTGCGGTCGGTGATCGCCGCGGCCATCCCGTCGAGATCGTGGTGACCGCCCGGCAGGTTCGGGATCTGCACGCTCGTCGCGCCGGCGACCGTGACGAGGCCCGGGTAGGCCTCGAAGGAGCGCCACGGGTAGACGATCTCGTCGCCCGGTCCCGCGGCCGCCTGGACCAGCTGGTAGAGGATCGACGCCGACCCGGCCCCGACGTGGACCTCGTCGATCGACACGCCGGCCCGCTCGGCGAGACGCGCGCGCAACGCGGTCGCGGCGCCGTCGGGATAGCGGTTGAGGTTCGATTCGCCGATCGCGGCCAGGATCGCGGGATGCGTCGGGCGCGGGTTCTCGTTGCTCGAGAGCTTGAACGCCTCGGCGGACGCGACCCGTCCCTGGCGGTAGGGCGGGAGCGCGGCGATCTCCGGGCGGAGGGTCACGGCCATGCGCTCCAGCCTAGGCTCGCCGGGACGACACGATGACCGGTCCGCCGGTCGACTCCTGGCCCCCGGCTGCGGCGCGCGCCATGATGGGCGCATGGGTCGCCTCATCCTCCGTCTCCTCATCAACGCGCTCGCGCTCTGGCTGACGACGCTCATCCTGAGCCCGAACGTCTACGTGCAGGCCTACAACGACCCCGAGCCGGGCGTCAGCGTCGAGCTGGTCGTCACCTACCTGCTCGTGGCGCTCATCTTCGGTCTCGTCAACGGGATCATCGGCGGCATCATCCGCGTCGTCGCGTTCCCGATCTACGTGCTCACGCTCGGGCTCATCTCGCTGATCGTGAACGGTCTGCTCTTCCTGCTCGTGGCCTGGATCAGCAGCCTCCTCGGCTTCGGCCTGCAGGTGCCCGGCGGCTTCTGGTGGGGCGTGCTCGGCGCGATCGTGCTCGGCATCATCAGCTGGCTGATCGGCATCATCCTGCGCCCGTTCGTCAAGCCGCAGACGCGCAACCGCCGCTAACCCGGGACGCGCTCGCCTCGATAGAGGTACTGCGTCGCCTGCCCACCCGGAAGGTCGAGGTACTCGGCGGCGAACCGGTCGAGCAGGCGGTTCTGCTCGCGCACGGCCGCGGACTCGGCGGCGTCGATCGCCTGCGCCGTGTCGACGTACCCGCCGCGCTGGTGCGCCGGGGCGGGGAGCGCCGTCGGCGGCGGGGTGTCGCCCGCGAAGGCCTCGCGCTCGACCTGCATGACGCGGTGGTCGAGTTGCGGCCCGGCGAGGGCCGGGATGAAGTCGTCGGTGTTGCGCACCGCCATGCCGAAGAGCCCCTCGGGCATCGGGATGTTGCCGGAGGGGGCGCCGAACGTCTGCTTGCCGACGACGTTCCAGTCGCCCGAGGCGATGACCAGGTCGGCCATGAGCCCGCCCTGCGAGAAGCCCGAAACGACGATCTCGTCACCCGAGCGGATGCCGGCGTCCGCCATCGCGAGCTCGACCACGCGGTAGGCGCCCGGGTCG
>CAZPJC010000006.1:0-19278 GCA_964586645.1 uncultured Schumannella sp. | reverse complement strand
GCGGATGCCGGCGTCCGCCATCGCGAGCTCGACCACGCGGTAGGCGCCCGGGTCGAGCCCCGCGACGCCGTGCACGTTGCTGGCCAGGTCGCGGGGCTCTCCCCCGGCCAGCGGGGAGAAGGTCTCGGTCGGCCCGATGTAGACCACGTATCGCGGCGGCATCCCGTCGGCCTCGTACTTCTCGATCCGCACCGGGCTCGCCTCGGGGATGCGGTCGAGCCGATCCCGGCTTCCCGTCGGCGCCGAGGTCACCGGAGCCGTCGCCTCGCGCTCGACCCTGACCGCGGTCTCCCGGAGCATGCCGAACAGCGAGCCGAGGGCGATCGTGGAGAGCGCGCCGAACGTCACGCCCTGATCTCCGCCGACCGCGAGGTCGACCCCCGGGATCGCGGCGGCCCAGGCCGGCACCCCCGCCGCGCCGAGTGCGGCGTCGTCGATGCTGGTGACGACGAGCGACACGAAGCGCGCGAACTCCGGGCTCGTGATCAGCTCGGGGTGAGCGAGCATGAAGTCCCGCACGGTGCCGAGCCGCCCGTCGGGACCGTCGGGGATCGCCGCCCAGCCGCTGAGGGCGGCGGCGAGGAGCACGCCGGGCTGGAACAGGATGAGCCGCGCGAGCGCCCGGAGCAGAACGGGGCCGAGCAGCGCCGCGAGGAACCCCGCCGCCTGCCGCTGGACCGCTTCGACGGTCGCCTCGGCACGGGTGTAGTCCTCGGCGGCGCGGCCGAAGGCGTCCCGGGCCTGCTCGCAGCGGGCGCGCACGCGCTCGATCCGCGGCACGAGATCGTCGCGGATCGGCCAGCCGAGCGCGACCGCGTCCGCGGCGATCACCCGGCGCACCTTCTCGTGCATCGACCGCTCGAGGGCGCGCAGCCGATCGGCCGAGGCGAGGAGGGCGTCGGTCGAGACGACGTTCGTGCCCGCCGGGGTCACCAGGAGGGGGCCCCCGACGTCCTCGGCGAGCCCGCCGTACTCCGACGGGCGGCTCACAGCAGTTCCGCCAACCGGTGCCGCAGGCGGCGCACCTCGTCGTCGACCGCGTCGGCCGCCTCGCGCAGCCCGGCGCGCAGGTCGCGGAGCAGCTCCTGCGCGGCCTCGGCGGCCGGGCCGCGCCAGTCGACGTCGGACACCGGACTCGGCGCGATCGCCTCCCGCTCGAGTTCGTCCACGACCGGGATGAGCAGGGCGAGCTGCCGTTCATACGCGGCCCGGAGCGCCGCGGGATCGACGGGGACGGGGGGCATGCCGACATCCTGAGCCGACCCGGGGGACGACCGGACCCCGGCGAGGGCGTCTCGGCAGGACGTCCCGCGATGAGGGCTGTGGAGGACGGGAGGAACGGGGGATGATGGGCGCATGGCTCGAGTCCCCGTGGAACCGGGGCCGGTCTTCCGCATCTGCTTCGTCTGCACCGGCAACATCTGCCGCTCGCCGATGGCGGAGGCGGTCTTCCGGCGGCTCATCGCCGAGGGCGGATACGAGACGCGCCTCGAGGTGAGCTCCGCCGCGACCGGCGACTGGCACGTCGGCGAGCGCGCCGACGCCCGGACGATCGCGGCCCTCGCGAGCCGCGGCTACGACGCCGCCCAGCACCGCGCGCGTCAGTTCGACCCCGCATGGTTCGCCGAGCTGGACCTCGTGGTCGTCTTCGACCGCGGCCAGGAACGCACTCTGCGAGAATGGGCGGGCGACGAGTTCGCCGGCGCCAAGGTGCAGATGCTGCTGTCGTTCGACGAGTCGAGCGCCGGCGCGGAGGTGCCCGATCCCTACTATTCGGATTCCGCGCTCTTCGACTCCGTCCTCTCCACCATCGAGCGCGCGAGCATCGCGCTGTTCCGCCAGCTAGAACCGGTCCTCCGACAGGGAGTCTCATGAGCCCGCTGCCCCCGCAACCGTTGAGCCCCCTCGACGGGCGCTACCGCGCCGCCGTCGGCGAGCTCGGGGAGCACCTCTCCGAGGCCGGGCTCAACCGGGCGCGCGTGCGCGTCGAGGTCGAGTGGCTCCTCTTCCTCACCGAGCGGGGGATGTTCGGCTCGGTCCCCCTCGACACCGAGCAGGAGCGCGAGCTGCGGCACTTCGCCGCCGAGTTCGGCGCCCCCGAGATCGAGAGACTCGCCGAGCTCGAGGCGACGACCCGGCACGACGTGAAGGCCGTCGAGTACCTCGTGCGCGAGAAGCTCGCCGACCTCGGCCTCACCGCCGTCTCGGAACTCGTGCACTTCGCCTGCACGAGCGAGGACGTCAACAACCTCTCCTACGCGCTCACGGTGCGGGCCGCGGTCACCGGCGTGTGGCTGCCCAAGCTCCGGGATGTCGTGGCCCGGCTGCGCGAATTCGCGATCGCCGAGCGGGCGACCCCCCTGCTCGCGCGCACCCACGGACAGCCCGCGACGCCGACGACCTTCGGCAAGGAGATCGCCGTCTTCGTGCACCGGCTCGAGCGGCAGATCGCCCGCATCGAGGCGACGTCGTACCTCGGCAAGTTCAGCGGCGCGACCGGCACCTTCTCGGCGCACGTCGCCGCCGACCCGGATGCCGACTGGCCCGCCCTGTCGCGCGACTTCGTGACGTCGCTCGGCCTCGACTGGAATCCGCTCACCACGCAGATCGAGTCGCACGACTGGCAGGCCGAGCTCTACACGGCGATCGCGCACGCCGGCCGCATCCTGCACAACCTCTGCACCGACGTGTGGACCTACATCTCGATCGGCTACCTCGCGCAGATCCCGCAGGCCGGGGCGACCGGCTCCTCGACGATGCCGCACAAGGTCAACCCGATCCGCTTCGAGAACGCCGAGGCGAACCTCGAGCTGTCGGCGGCTCTCCTGGACTCGCTGTCGCAGACCCTCGTCACGAGCCGGCTGCAGCGCGACCTCACCGACTCGACGACGCAGCGCAACATCGGCGTCGCCCTCGGGCACTCGCTGCTCGCGCTCGACAACATCCGGCGCGGCCTCGACGAGGTGTCGGTCGCCGCGCCCGTGCTCGCCGCCGACCTCGACACCAACTGGGAGGTTCTCGGCGAGGCCATCCAGACGGTTATCCGCGCCGAGGTGACCGCCGGCCGGTCGTCGATCGCCGACCCCTACGCGATGCTCAAGGAACTCACCCGGGGCAAGCGGATCACCGGCGACGACCTGCGGGCCTTCGTCGACGGCCTCGACATCGGCGCCGACGCGAAGGCGCGGTTGCTCGCCCTGACGCCCGGCACCTACACGGGCCTCGCCGACGATCTCGTCGGAGCCCTCGACCCGGCTTAGGGGCGGGTCGGGCTAGTGGCCCGAGGGGCCGTCCTCCGGCGGCTCGGGCTTCGAGATCGCCAGCAGCAGGGTCGCGCAGATGACGACCGAGACCACGAACGCGGCGCCGAAGAACTCCACCGCGAGCAGCGGGTTGCGGGTCGCGATCAGCACGCCCCCGCCGACGAACGCGGCGAGCACCGCGGCGAGCCCCAGCACCTCCGCGGGACGCGCGCGCTCCCGGAGCGTGGGACGCCGCGGTCCGGGGGTGCTCATGAGGTGGCCACGCGGTCGGCCCGCGCGGGGCGATCCGACCTCACGGTGATCGCCGAGATGACCTGCAGCACGCCGACCAGGATCGCCCACGCGCCGATCACGCCGATGAGGATGACCGACGAGGTGAGGGTGCCCGAGTTGCCCTTCTCGCCCGCGAACGCCTGCACGAAGTCGGGAGGCAGCGCGAACGCGACGACCCCGAGCACGACCGTGAGGACACCGGTGATGATCCAGTCGCGCGCGATCGGGAGGTCGGAACGGGTCAGGATGCCGCTCGCACCCTCGAGGAGTCCCGACACGACCGCCCAGACGCCGACGAGGATCGCGAGGAACGCGACGCCCCCGGTCGGGACGGCGAACGCCACGATGCCCGCGGCGAGAGTCGCGACCCCCTGGACGAGGAACGTCGTGCGCATCCGGCCGGCGTAGGCGGTGCGCAGCGACGCGGCGACGAGGACGGCGCCGGTCAGCACCGCGAAGGCGCCGAAGGTCAGCAGCCCGAAGACGGGAGAGTGCTCGAGCGTGAGGGTGATCGTGATCCCCAGCGCCAGCGCCAGGACTCCGCGCGCGAGTTGGGCGATCCAGGCGGCTACCACGCGGATCAGTCTACGTCCGCCGCCGCGGCCAGCTCGGCGGTGCCCGACAGCACGACGTCGGCGCGACCGCCGACCCAGAGCCCGGCATCGTCCACCGACACCCGGATGCGTCCCCGCCGGCCGAGCGCCGTCCCCTGTCGTGCGACGTACGGCGCGGCGACCCGGCCGGACCCGATCAGCCACTGCGCCGCCGAGGCGTTGAGGCTCCCCGTCACCGGGTCCTCGACGAGGGCGCCGGCGGGGTCGGAGAAGAACGCCCGCACCTCCAAGGCCTCGGCGGATCCCGTCGGCGTACGGCCGACGACGCCGAGATCCCAGCGGCCGCGCTCGGGATCCACCGGCGCCCGCGCGGGGTCGGGGCGCAGCGCGAGCACGGTCTCGGCGGTGTCGAGGAGCAGGCCGATCCAGCCCGGACCGTTGTCGAGCCATTCGGCGGCGACGACCGCAGCCGGGTCGACGCCGAGCACGGCGATCACGTCGGCGAGCAACGCCGGGTCCACCGGACCCGACCGCACCCGCGGCGGCGCCGCGAAGGCGAGCACGTCACCGGCGACCCGCACCGGGACGAGACCGGCGCCGCACTCCTGCACGACCGTGCCCGGCGTCGCGGGGGCGCCCCCGGCATCCAGCCACGCCCGCGCGGTGCCGAGCGTCGGATGCCCGGCGAACGGCAGCTCGACGTCGAGCGAGAAGATCCGCACCCGGTAGTCGGCGCCGGCCGAGATCGGCGGCAGCAGGAACGTGCACTCCGAGAGGTTCGTCCAGACCGAGAAGCGGCGCATCTCGTCGTCGGAGAGCGCCTCGGCGTCGAGCACGACGGCGACCGGGTTGCCCGTGCCGGGCTGCTCGCCGAAGACGTCGACCTGGCGGAACCGCCGCAGCATCCCTACGTGCGCGGCATGTCGGCGAAACGCGAGTACATGCCCTGGAAGGCGACCGCGATGTCGTCGGTCGCGCCGTTGCGGTGCTTCGCCACGATCAGGTCGGCTTCCCCCGCGCGCGGGTGGTCGCGGTCATAGGCGGCTTCGCGGTGCAGCAGGATCACGATGTCGGCGTCCTGCTCGAGCGAGCCCGACTCGCGGAGGTCGGAGAGCGCGGGCTTCTTGTCGGCGCGCTGCTCGGGACCGCGGTTCAGCTGGGCGAGCGCGACGATCGGCACCTGCAGCTCCTTGGCGAGCAGCTTGAGCGCCCGCGAGAACTCGCTGACCTCCTGCTGCCGCGACTCGACCTTCTTGCCCGAGGTCATCAGCTGCAGGTAGTCGACGACGACCATCTTGAGCCCGACCCGCTGGCTGAGCTTGCGGCACTTGGCCCGGATCTCGACGAGCGTCATGTTCGGGCTGTCGTCGATGTAGAGCGGGGCGTCGCCGATGTCGCCGCGCACGCTCGCCAGCCGGGTCCAGTCACGCTCGTCCATGTTGCCCTTGCGGAGCACGTGCATCGGGATGCCGGACTCGGCCGAGAGCAGGCGGGTGGCGATCTCGCTGCGGCCCATCTCGAGCGAGAAGAAGATCGTCGGGAGCTTGTGGTGCACGGCGGCGGTGCGGGCGAAGTCGAGCGCGAGCGTCGACTTGCCCATCGCGGGACGCGCGCCGACGATGATGAGCTGCCCGCCGTGCAGGCCGTTGGTGAGCGAGTCGAGCTCGCTGAAGCCGGTCGGCACGCCGGCGAGCTGGCCGTCGCGTCCGCGGGCGAGCTCGATCTCCTCGACCGCGTCGTGGATCGCGTCGACGAGCGGGATGTAGTCCTCGCTGTCGAGACCGCCGGTGACCCCGTAGATCTCGGCCTGCGCGTTGTTGACGAGATCGGTGACCTCGCCCTCGCTCGCGTAGCCCATCTGCACGATGCGCGTGCCGGCTTCGACGAGCCGGCGCAGCACGGCCTTCTCGGCGACGATCGACGCGTAGTACCCGGCGTTCGCCGCGGTCGGGACCAGCCCGGTGAGGGTGTGGAGGTATTCGGCGCCGCCGGCTCGCGGCAGCAGGCCCGTCTTGGTCAGCTCGTCGGTGACCGCGATGACGTCGGTCGGCTCACCGTGCGAGTAGAGGTTGAGGATCGCGTCGAAGACGACCTCGTGCTTCGGGAGGTAGAAGTCGAGGCCGCGGACGACCTCCGTCACATCGGCGACCGCGTCGTTGCTGAGCATCATGCCGCCGAGCGCGCTCTGCTCGGCGAGCAGGTCGTGGGGCGGGGTGCGCTCGCCCTGCCAGCCCGCGCGCTCGCCGGCCCCCGAGGGTTCCGCGAGTCCGAGATGCGCGATCGACATGGGAGGACCTCCAGCTGGTCAGGTTATGCGGGCACGGTAACAACGCCGACCGACACCCCGAGGTCGATCGACTCGAGATCCCCCGGACCTCGCGCCGCGAGCGCGTCCCCACAGTAGGGAGCGCGTCCCCGGGGGGACAACCCGCCCTGTGGATGGCGTTGTGGGGAATCGGCGGGAAACGCCGCGCTGCGTGTGAAGAAGATGTGGAAACAGCTGTGCGAAACCCGGGGTACATTCGCGGTAAAGCCGCACTGACCTGGGGTTTTCGTTTCCACACCCTGTGTGTGGAAACAGGCTTGGACTGCTAGTTGAGACTTCGCCACTTGACAGATCACCTGTGGACGGATTTGTGGGTTCTCCCGGCGGGGTACGGGGCGCGTGTCCCTCGTCCGGGGGACACGTTCACCCTCCGTTAACGACGGAAGGCGCACCCCGTCGGGGGTGCGCCTTCCGTGCCAGCGGGCTACTTGGCGGCGACCACGTCGAGCGTGAGCGCGGCGAGCACGTCGGAGCGCAGACGCACGGTGGCGTCGTGACGACCGAGGCTCTTGACCGGAGCCGAGAGCTCGATCGAGCGCTTGTCGATGTCGCCGAGGCCCGCGGCCTTGACCGCGTCCGCGACATCCGACGTCTTGACCGAGCCGAACAGCCGGCCCTCGCGACCCGCCTTGACGGCGAGCTTCACGGTGGCGGCCTCGAGCTTGGCCTTCAGGGTCTGAGCCTCCTCGAGGGTGGCGAGCTCCTTCGCGGCGCGGGACGCCTTGATCGAGTCGACCTGCTTCTCGGCGCCCTTGGACCAGGCGATCGCGAAGCCCTGCGGGATCAGGTAGTTGCGGGCGTAGCCGTTCTTGACGTCGACGACGTCACCGGCCGAGCCGAGGCCGGAGACCTCGGAGGTGAGGATGAGCTTCGACATGATTTATCGCCCCGAACCCGCGTAGGGGAGGAGGGCCATCTCACGCGCGTTCTTGACCGCGCGGGCGATGAGCCGCTGCTCCTGCACCGAGACGCCGGTGATGCGCCGGGCACGGATCTTTCCGCGCTCGGAGATGAACTTGCGAAGCGTCGCGACGTCCTTGTAGTCGATGACGCCGACGCGGATGCTCTTCGCGGGAGCGGCGTTCTTGCCGCCCTTGGGCCCGCGCTTGCGGCGGTCTCCGCCGCTGCTGCTGCTCTTGCCAGCCATTGCTGTCTTCTCTCTCAGTTCTTACGTTCGAGCCGGGCTCAGAACGGGGTCTCGTCGTTGTAGTTGCCGGGCGTGTTCCAGACGTCGTCGCCGCCGCCGGACGCGGGCGCGCTCGCGGCCCACGGCTCCTCGGCACCGCCGGACACCTGGCCACGGCCTCCGCCGCCACCGGTGCTGCCCCCCGACGCGCGGGTGACCTGCGCCGTCGCGTACCGCAGCGAGGGGCCGATCTCGTCGACCTCCAGCTCGATCGCCGTGCGCTTGTTGCCGTCCCGGTCGTCGTAGTTGCGCTGCTTGAGGCGACCGGTCGCGATGACCCGGCTGCCCTTCGTCAGCGACCCGGCGACGTGCTCGGCGAATTCACGCCAGCACGAGGCACGCAGGAAGAGGGCGTCGCCGTCCTTCCAGTCGTTCGCCTGACGGTCGAACGTGCGCGGGGTCGACGCGATGGTGAAGTTGGCGACGGCCAGCCCGCCCTGCGTGTAACGCAGTTCGGGGTCGGCGGTGAGGTTGCCCACCACGGTGATGATCGTCTCGCCGGCCACGATTACTCCGCAGCGGCTTCGGTGGCGACCGGAGCCGCGACGACGGCCTCTTCGGCCTTCGGCGCGGCGGGCTTCTTGGCGATCGCGGCGGCCTTGCGCTCGGCCTTGGCGGCCTCCTCGACGGCGTGCGCGGCCACGCGGGCCACGGCCTCTTCGGCGCGCAGCACCTTGGTGCGCAGCACGGCCTCGGACAGCTTCAGCTGGCGGTCGAGTTCGACGGTGGCGTCCGAGGTCGCGGTGAAGTTGACGACGGCGTAGATGCCCTCGGCCTTCTTCTTGATCTCGTAGGCCAGGCGGCGACGGCCCCAGATGTCCACGTTCTCGATCGTGCCGCCGTCGTTGCGGATCACGTTGAGGAACTTGTCCAGGCTGGGTGCGACGGTGCGCTCATCGATCTCGGGATCGAGGATCACCATCAGCTCATACTGGTGCGTCATTAACCCACCTCCTCTGGTCTCAGCGGCTGCAGTCGTTCTGCAGCAGGAGGGTTGTGACGTGTGCCGGGTGGAACCCGGACAACCTGTCGATCATAGGTCAGCCGCGGGCCGACCACCAGCTCCGCAGTCGCCGCTCGGCCTCCTCGGCCCCGAGCGGACCCTCGTCGAGCCGCGCCTCCATCAGGAACCGGTACGCCTCGCCGACCTCGCGCCCGGGCGTCAGGCCGAGGATGCGCATGATCTGCTCGCCGTCGAGATCGGGGCGCAGAGCCGCGAGCTCCTCCTCCTCGGCGAGCGCCGCGATCCGGGCCTCGAGGTCGTCGTACGCGCGGGCGAGCTTGTCGGCCTTGCGGGTGTTGCGCGTCGTCACGTCGGCCCGCGACAGGATGTGCAGCCGCTCGAGCTGGTCGCCGGCATCCCGCACGTAGCGCCGCACCGCCGCGTCGGTCCAGGTCCCCTCGGCGTACCCGAAGAACCGCAGGTGCAGCCGGATGAGGTCCGCCACCGCCTCGATCGTCGCCTTGTCGAAGCGGAGGGCCTTCAACCGCTTCGTCGCGAGTCGCGCGCCGAGCACGTCGTGGTGATGGAAGGTCACCGTGCCGCCCGGCTCGATGACCCGGGTCGCGGGCTTGCCGATGTCGTGCAGCAGCACTGCGAGACGCAGCACGAGGTCGGGCTGGTGCCCGCGCGCCCGCTCGAGCTCGAGGGCCCGGTCGAGGGCCGTCAGGCTGTGCTCGTAGACGTCCTTGTGCCGCGCGTGCTCGTCGATCTCGAGCCGCAGGGCCGGGATCTCGGGAAGCACCTGGTCGGCGAGTCCGGTGTCGACGAGCACGCGGATGCCGGCCGACGGCTCGTCGGCCAGCAGGAGCTTCGCGAGCTCCTGCTGCACCCGTTCCGCCGCGACGATGTCGAGGGACGGGGCCATCCGGCGCGCGGCGTCGGCCGCCTCCGGGTCGAGGTCGAACCCGAGTTGCGCGCGGAACCGGGCGCCGCGCAGCATCCGCAAGGGGTCGTCGCCGAAGGAGATCTCGGGGGCGCCCGGCGTGCGGAGTCGTCCGGCGAGCAGGTCTTCGAAGCCTCCGGTCGGGTCGACCAGCACGAGGTCGGGCACGCGCAGCGCCATCGCGTTGACGGTGAAGTCGCGACGCGTGAGGTCGGCCTCGAGGGTGTCGCCGAACTCCACTTCGGGCTTGCGGCTCGTGCCGTCGTACGCGTCGCTGCGGTAGGTCGTGATCTCGCAGACGTAGCCGCCGAGACGCACCCCGATCGTGCCGAAGCGCCGCCCGGTGTCCCAGAGGGTCTTGCCGAGGGGCAGCAGCACGGCCTCGGTCTGGTCGGGGGTCGCGTCCGTCGTGAAGTCGAGGTCGATGTCCTCACCGGTGAGGGAGCGGCCGAGGAAGGCGTCCCGCACGGTCCCCCCGACGAGGGCGAGCTCGTGGCCCGCCTCCTGGAAGAGCCGCGCGAGCTCCGCCACCGCGGGTCGCGTCGCGAGTTCGCGCAGGCGGTCCGACGCCACCGCGACACTGTCCATGCACCCATTGTCCCCGGCTTCATCGTCCGTGACGCGACCCCGCACCCGCACGGGCGCTTAAGCTCGGGGTCATGTCGGCCGCGCGGGAGCAGGGACCCGTCCTGCCCGCGATGCGTCGCGGCGCGGCCTCCGTGCTCGCGATCGCGGCTCTCCTTGTCCCGGCGGTCGCGTCCGCCCCGGCCGCAGCCGCCCCGAGCGCGGTCGCGGCTCCGATGACGGTGAGCGTCGTCGTGCCGATCACGGCGGACGCGGGCGACGACGGGATGCTCGACGCCGACACGCTCGCGATCGCGACGTCGCCCTCCGGGTCGCTCACCCGCGAACTCGACGAGATCCTCACGACGTCGGCGACGATCGCGCTCGACCCGATGATCCTCGCGTCGATCCGCGTGCTCGGATCCGCCGCCCCGGCCTCGGCCCTCGACTGGATGGACCGCCTGGCGGCGGCGCCGAACGAGGTGTTCCTGCTGGCCTACGCCGACGCCGATCTGGCCCCCCTCGCGCGCGACGGCTCGCTCGACCTCGCCGCGCCGCTCGGCTTCGGCTTCGGCATCGACCCCGCGGCGTTCGGCCCGGCGGAGTCGGCGGTGCCGACCGAATCGGCGACGCCGACTCCCACCCCGAGCGAGACCGCCGACCCCGACGACCCTCCCCCGCTGCCGACCACCGCCGAGCTGCTCGCCTGGCCCGATGCGATCCCGGGGATCGCCTGGCCCTCGACGGGGTCGGCGACCGCCGCCGATGTCGCGGCGTATGCGGCCGCCGGGTACGGTGCCGTGCTCCTGAGCTCGGCGAACGTGTCGGAGACCTCGGATGCCCTCGTCGACCTCTCCGGCGTCCCGGGGCTCGTCGCGGACTCGGCGGCGTCCGACCTGTTCCGGGAGGCGAGCACCTCGATCGACGACGCGACGCGGGCGCAAGCCATCACCCGGCTCGGCACGGCCCTCGACGGGCTCGCCGCCGCGCATCCGGGCCGATCGGTCGTGCTGACCCTCGACCGTCGCTCGTCGTTCTCGTTCTACGGCCTCGCGGAGGTCTACGCGGCGATCGCCGGCCGCGAGTCCACGCTGATGGCCGGGCTCTCCCGCATTCTGGCCGGGACCGCCGAGCCGGCCTCGGTCGTCGAGGGCGCCGCGGCGGCGCACATCGCCGCCGCCCCCGAGCTCACGGCCGCCGTCCGGGCCGAGGAGGCGTTCGCCACGATCCTCAGCGATCCGCTGCTGCTCACCGCCCCCCGCCGGCTCGAGCTGCTCGCCCTTCTCGCCGTCCCGGTGGTCTCCCAGCCGGAGTGGCAGGTCGCGGCCCACGCCTACCTCGAGCGTTCCGCCGAGATCCTGGGCTCCGTGACGATCGTCGATACGGGCAACGTGCTCGTCACGAGCAGTCAGACCTCGATCCCGATCCGGATCGCGAACGCCCTCGACTTCGCCGTCACCGTGAGAGTGGATGCCCGCCCGCTCCGGCCGTCGCTGCAGATCGACGGCCCCGTCGACGTCACGGTCGAGCCGGGATCGTCGAAGACGGTCAAGCTCGACGCGCAGGCGATCACGAATGGCGAGGTCGTCGTCGAGGTGCGGCTCTCGAGTCCCGAGACGGGGACCCCGATCGGCGCGAAACGCGATTTCGACGCTGACCTCCAGGCCCAATGGGAGACGGTCGGGATCATCGTCGGCGCCGTCCTCGCCCTGGTCTTCGCGGCCGGCATCGCGCGCAACGTGATCGTGCGCCGCCGCAGGGCCGCGCGGGAGCGCTCCGCGATCCGGGAGCAGGACGGCGAGTGACCGGCAGCGTCGGACGATCGAGCGCCGCCCTCGCATCCGGCACCATCGTGTCGCGCCTGCTCGGCTTCGCGAACATCAGCGTCCTCGCCGCCGTGATCGGCGTCGAGGGCTCGGGTCCGAACGCTTTCGCGCTCGCCAACCAGTTGCCGACCTACATCTACTCGATCGTCGCGGGCGGACTGCTCTCGGCGATCCTCGTGCCGCACATCGTCAAGGCGGCGACCCAGCTCGACGGCGGTCAGGCGTTCGTCAACAGGCTCGTGACCCTCGGGGTCAGCGCCTTCCTCGGCGCCACGGTGCTCGCGACGGTCGGCGCCCCGGTCATCGTCCGGCTCTACGCCCTCGGCAGCAGCGACCGTTCTCTCGACGGTGGCGGGCTGGAACTGGCGATCGCCCTCGCCTATTGGTGCCTGCCGCAGATCCTCTTCTACGCGATCTACGCGCTCGTCGGCGAGGTGCTGAGCGCGCGGGGCATCTTCGGGCCCGCGGCCTGGGCGCCCGCACTCAACAACGTCGTGATGATCGCGACGCTCGTGCTGTTCGGCGTGCTGTACGGCTTCCGCGGCCACGAGGATCCGGCCTCCTGGACGCCCGACCGCATCGCGCTCCTCGCCGGCGGGGCGACGCTGGGCGTCGTGCTGCAGGCGGTGCTCCTGTTGCTCTTCTGGCGCCGCACCGGGCTGCGCTTCCGGCCCGACTTCCGCTGGCGCGGAGCCGGTCTCGGCGCTCCCGCCCGGGCCGCCGGCTGGGTGTTCGGGATGGTGCTCGTCGTGCAGCTCACCAACCTGGTGCAGACCAACGTCGCGGGCCGCGCTGACGACGACGACGCCTCGCTGGCCGTGCTGCGCGTCGCCTGGCTGATCTTCATGCTGTCGCACTCGATCATCGCCATCTCGATCGCCACCCCCTACTTCACGCGGATGAGTACCGCCGTGCGCGACGGCGACACCCCTGCGCTGCGGGCCGACCTGTCCGCCTCGCTGCGCACGATCGGGATGCTCGTCGCCGGAGCCGGCACGGCACTCGCCGCCGCAGCCCTGCCGTTCGCCGCGTTCTTCGCCGAGGATGCCGACGGCGCTCGGGCGATCGCGATCGTGCTGATCGCCTTCCTCGTCGGGCTCGTCCCGTTCAGCACCCTCTACGTCCTCCTGCGCGCGTTCTACGCCCTCGGCGACACCCGCACGGCATTCGTGCTCCAGGTCGTGCAGGCCGTGCTCTTCATCGCACTCACCCTCGCGCTCCTCGCCGCTCCGTCGGAGTGGATCGCCGCGGGCATCGGCCTCGCCACGTCGCTGTCGGTCATCGTGCAAGCGGTCGCCGCGGCCGTGATCCTGCGCCGGCGGCTGGGCGGCGGCGGGGCCGGCATCGTGCGACGTTTCGGCGTCTTCGCGCTGGCCTCCCTGCCCACGGCCGCGGCCGGTGTCGCGGTTCTCGCCCTGATGGGCGGATTCCAGGAGGGCGGATTCGCGACCTCGAGCCCGCTCGCGGGCATCGTGACGACCGCGATCGTCGGGGCCGCGGGCATCCTCGTCTTCTTCGCCGTCCTACTGGCGACCCGCGCACCCGAGCTGCGCGGTGTCTGGTCTTCCATCAGACGAAACTGAAAGTTCGCCCGCTCCGAAATACCGGATACCTAGGATGTGTTGCATCCGATGGAGCGGAGAGCTCCGGAAAGCAGGCTTCGCAATGCGTCAGATCGTGATCATCGGCTCGGGCCCGGCCGGATACACCGCCGCGATCTACGCGGCACGCGCCAACCTCAAGCCGCTCGTCATCGCGTCGAGCGTCGAGTTCGGCGGCGAGCTGATGAAGACCACCGAGGTCGAGAACTTCCCGGGCTTCCCCGACGGCATCATGGGTCCCGACCTGATGATGAAGATGCAGGCGCAGGCCGAGAAGTTCGGCGCGGAGATCGTCTACGACGACGTGCTGAAGGTCGAACTGGCCGGCGACGTCAAGAAGATCCACCTCGGCGACGGCTCGGTCGAGGAGGCGCTCGCCGTGATCTATGCGACCGGCTCCGAGTACCGCAAGCTCGGGCTCGAGGACGAGACGCGGCTGTCCGGCTACGGCGTCTCGTGGTGCGCCACCTGCGACGGCGCATTCTTCAAGCAGAAGAAGGTCGCCGTCATCGGCGGCGGCGACTCGGCGCTCGAGGAGGCCACGTTCCTCACCCGGTTCGCCGACACCGTCTACCTCGTGCACCGCCGGGACGCCTTCCGCGCCTCGGCCGCGATGCAGGACCGCGCGTTCGCCGACCCCAAGATCCAGGTGCTCTGGAACCAGGAGGTCGCGCACGTCTACGGCGACGAGAAAGTCACGGGCATCGGCATCGTGAACACCGAGGACGGCACCGAGACCACGCTCGACGTGCAGGGCATGTTCGTCGCGATCGGCTCCGACCCGCGGACCCACCTCATCCACGGCCAGCTGGACCTGACGCCTGCCGGCACGATCGCCGTCGACGGCCGGTCGTCGCGCACGAACATCCCGGGCGTCTTCGCGGCGGGCGACGTCATCGACCCGACGTACAAGCAGGCCATCACCGCGGCCGGGTCGGGCACCGTCGCGGCGCTCGACGCCGAGCACTACCTCGACGCCCTCCCGGCGGACCTGCTCGCGCGCGCCGTGGCCGTCCCCGCCTAGGAACCCGCCGGCTTCTCGGAATGACCGGCCGGCTCTTCCGGTTGCACCCACCAGACCTCAGGAAAGAAGGAAACAGATGTCCAGCGCAAAGGATGTGACCGACGCCTCGTTCGAGGCCGACGTCCTCAACTCCGACAAGCCGATCATGGTCGACTTCTGGGCCGAATGGTGCGGCCCGTGTCGCGCCGTGTCGCCGATCCTCGACAAGATCGCCGAGGAGAACGGCGACAAGCTCTCGATCGTGAAGCTCAACGTCGACGACAACCCGGCCACCGCCGAGAAGTACGGCATCACCTCGATCCCGGCGATGTACGTCTTCAAGAACGGCGAGGTCGTCAAGCGCGTCATCGGCGCGAAGCCGAAGCCGGCCCTCGAGGCGGACCTCGCGGAGTTCCTCGCCTAACAGGCCGCTGATCAGGCTTTTCCGGATGCCCTCTCCCCTTCGGGAGGGGGCATCCGTCGTCTCTCGTCGCGGCGGGGCTCCGCACGGCCACCTGCCACCGCCTGGACCGTTCCCGTCCTGGGGGCGGCCGTCACGGCGGATCGCCGGGTAACGTTGTCGTCCATGCAGACGCAGGGCAACAACATGGATCCGTGGTACGGGCTGTACGCCGCCCGTACGGCCGGCCTGTCGGCCTCCGAGGTCCGAGCCCTGTTCGCCGTCGCCAGCCGCCCCGAGGTGGTCTCGCTGGCCGGCGGAATGCCCTTCGTCTCCGCGCTGCCGCAGGAGCTGCTGACCGGTGCCGTCGAACGCACGGTCCGCGACCGGGGCGCGACCGCTCTGCAGTACGGGTCCGGCCAGGGGATGCCGCAGCTGCGCGAGCAGATCCTCGAGGTCATGGCGCTCGAGGGCATCCACGCCGGCGTCGACGACCTCGTCGTGACGACGGGCTCGCAGCACGCGCTCGAGCTCGTCGCGAAGCTGTTCCTCGATCCCGGCGACGTCGTGCTCGCCGAGGGGCCCTCCTACGTCACCGCGATCACGGTGTTCAAGTCGTTCCAGGCGGAGGTCGTGCACTCGCCGATGGACGACGACGGCCTGGAGCCGGAGGCGCTGCGGCAGACGATCGCCCGTGTCCGCGCCGCGGGCAAGAAGATCAAGTTCCTCTACACGATCCCCTCGTTCCACAACCCGATGGGCGTGACGCTCCCCTGGGCCCGCCGGATGGAGATCCTCGAGATCGCCCGGCAGAACGACATCCTCGTGCTCGAGGACAACCCCTATGGGCTGCTCTACTTCGACCAGGCGCCGCCGCACGCGATGCGCTCGATCGAGGAGGACGGCGTCATCTACCTCGGGACGTTCTCCAAGACCCTCGCCCCCGGGTTCCGCGTCGGCTGGGCTGTCGCCCCGCACGCGATTCGAGAGAAACTCATCCTGGCGAACGAGGCGGCCGTGCTGTCGCCGTCGTCGTTCTCCCAGACCGTGATCTCGGAGTACCTGTCGAGCGCCGACTGGAAGGGCCAGATCGACACCTTCCGCGGGGTCTACCGGGAGCGCCGGGACGCGATGCTCTCCGCCCTCGCCGAGCAGCTGCCCACCCTGTCGTGGACCGTCCCCACCGGCGGCTTCTACGTCTGGCTGCGCCTCCCCGAGCACCTCGACTCGAAGGCGATGCTGCCGCGCGCGGTCAAGGAGCTCGTCGCCTACACGCCCGGCACCGCCTTCTACGCCGACGGCGCCGGCCGGAACGCGATGCGGCTGTCGTTCTGCTACCCGACGCCCGACTTCATCCGCGAGGGCATCCGCCGGCTCGCGATCGTCATCAACGGCGAGCTGAGCCTGCTCAACGACTTCTCGCAGACCGCGCCGGTGTCGACCCTGCCGTCCGAGCCCGAGGGCGTCCTGCCCCCGTTCGCCGGCTGACGCCGTGGCCCTGAAGCGCGTCGTCGTCCTCGCCGGCGGCATCTCCCACGAACGCGACGTGTCGCTGCGCAGCGGCCGTCAGGTCGCAGACGCCCTGCTCGAGCACGGCCTCGAGGTGGAGCTGCGCGACCCGGACGCCACGCTGCTGGCGTATCTGCGCGACACCCGTCCGGATGCCGTCTGGCCCGCGCTGCACGGCGCGAGCGGCGAAGACGGCGCCCTGCGCGGCCTCCTGGAGTTCCTCGGCGTGCCGTTCGTCGGGTCGTCGTCATCGGCCGCCCGGCTGGCCTGGGACAAGCCCACCGCGAAGGTGATCGTCGCCCGGGCGGGCGTCGCCACCCCGCCGTCGATCACCCTCGGCCGGGACGCGTTCCGCGAGCTCGGCGCCGACGCGATATTCGCCGCGATCGACGACGAGCTGCCCGTGCCACTCGTCGTGAAGCCCGCTCAGGGCGGCTCCGCGCAAGGCGTGACGATCGTCACCGAACGCCCGGCGATGCCGCGCGCGATGGTCGAGGCGTACACCTACTGGGACGTCGCGCTCGTCGAGCAGCAGATCCGGGGCACCGAGATCTCCGTCGGCGTCATCGACACCGGCGACGGACCCGTCGCCCTCCCGGCCGTCGAGATCGAGCCGCTGTCGGGCGTGTACTCGTTCGAGGCGCGCTACAACGCCGGCGAGACGCGGTTCTACACTCCGGCGCGCCTGGCGCCCGACGTGGCCGCCCGCGCCGCCGAGGCGGCCGTCACGGCCCATGTCGCGCTCGGGATGCGCCACCTCTCCCGCGTCGACCTGATCGTCGACGGGGCCGGCACGCCGTGGTTCCTCGAAGCCAATGTGCTGCCCGGACTCACCGAGACATCCCTGCTGCCGCAGGCGCTCGAGGCGGCGGGGCACGACCTCGGCTGGGTCTACACCCGCCTGGCCGAAGCCGCCGCGGCCGCCTGACCCCCCCTCGGTCGTCGAGTAGTCCGCGCAGCGGACGTGTCGAGACCACGTGCGGTCGACGGCGGGGTCTCGACACGCGAGCCTGCGGCCCGCGACTCGACCACCGAGAGCATCTAGTCGACCGAGGAGTCGACCCCGAGCACGTCGAAGATGCGCCGCAGATCTGCGACCGACGCGAAGTCGATCGTGATCGTGCCCTTGGCGGCGCCCAGCGCGATCTTGACGCGCGTGTCCAGCTTGTCGCCGAGCCGCTCGCCGAGCTCGGCCAGGTGATCCTGCCGCTTGCCGGCCACGGGCTTCGCGGCCTTGACCTTGGGCGGGGACAGCAGCCCGGCCGCGGCCTCGGCGGCGCGCACCGAGAGGTCCTCGTTGATGATCTTGTCGGCGAGCTTCCGCATCCCGGTCTCATCGCCCACCGAGAGGATCGCCCGCGCATGGCCCGCCGTGAGGACCCCCGCCGCGACCTTGGTCTGGATGTTCTGCGGCAGCTTCAGCAGCCGGATGGTGTTGGTGATCTGCGGACGCGAACGGCCGATCCGGTCGGCGAGCTGCTCCTGCGTGATGCCGAAGTCCTCGAGCAGCTGCTTGTAGGCGGACGCCTCCTCCAGCGGGTTGAGCTGGGCGCGGTGGATGTTCTCCAGCAGTGCGTCGCGCAGCATCGCCTCGTCGGCGGTGTCCTTGACGATCGCCGGGATGCTGTCGCGCCCGGCGGCCTTCGACGCCCGGAAGCGCCGCTCGCCCATGATCAGTTCGTACTGCGGTTCACCGGCGGCGGCGCCGGCGCGCGGCCGCACGACGATCGGCTGGAGAACGCCGAACTCGCGGATCGAGACGATCAACTCGCGCAGCGCCTCGGGCTCGAACTCGGTGCGCGGCTGCTGGGCGTTCGGGACGATGTCGGTGAGATCGAGCTCGGCGAGGCGGGCGCCGGGCACCGCGACGAGATCGGTGTCCGACCCGAAGAAGACGTCGACGGGACGGTCGTGATCGGGCGACTCGTCGACGCTCGGGCCGGTCGGAATGAGCGCGCCGATGCCCCGCCCGAGGCCGGTGCGCTTGGGAGCGGCGGCCATCAGACGACGCTCCGGTGCGCGATCTCCGACGCGGCTTCGCGGTAGGACAGCGAGCCCGGCGAGTTGCCGTCGTAGGTGATGACGCTCTGCCCGTAGCTCGGCGCCTCAGAGATCCGCACCGAGCGCGGGATGACGGTGGTCAGGGTCTCGGCCGGGAAGTGCTCGCGCACTTCGTCGACCACCTGGTTGGCGAGGTTGGTGCGCGAGTCGTACATCGTCAGCAGGATCGTCGAAAGGGCGAGTTTGGGGTTGAGGTGCCGCTGGATCAGCTTGATGTTGTCGAGCAGCTGGCTCAGGCCCTCGAGCGCGTAGTACTCGCACTGGATCGGGATGAGCACCTCCTTCGCCGCGACGAAGGCGTTGATCGTGAGCAGGCCGAGCGAGGGCGGGCAGTCGATGAAGACGTAGTTGTACTTCTCCTCGACCTCGCCGAGGTAGAGGTCGAGGGCGCTGCGCAGGCGCTGTTCGCGGGCGACGAGCGAGACCAGCTCGATCTCCGCGCCGGCGAGGTGGATCGTCGCGGGAAGGCACCACAGGCCCGGGAACTCGGGGCTCTGCTGCACCGCGTCCCGGATCGGCGCGTCGCCGACGATCACGTCGTAGACGCTCTCGACCTCGGCCCGGTGCTCCACGCCGAGCGCGGTCGAGGCGTTGCCCTGGGGGTCGAGGTCGACCACGAGCACGCGCGCCCCGCCCTGCGCGAGCGCGGCCGCCAGGTTGACGGTGGTCGTGGTCTTGCCGACGCCGCCCTTCTGGTTGGCGACGGTGAAGATCCGGGTCTCGGCCGGCACCGGCAGTGTGGCGTCGGCGAGGGCCAGACGGCGGCGGGTGAGCTCGGCGACCTCCTGGGCGAGAGGGGTCGTGGGGTCGAAACTGCTCACGGGTG